>JBIIZD010000042.1:0-21966 GCA_044346445.1 Caulobacteraceae bacterium | reverse complement strand
TTGGCCGGTTATTTGTCAGGCGGCAGGCCCCCACGCTTTCGTCTTCCCCGCGAAGGCGGGGATCCAGAGTGTTGATCTCAGGCTGTGCGAACAGGTCTGGGTCCCCGCCTTCGCGGGGAAGGCGGAAGGGGGCGGGGCTGGGGTTGTGGCTGGCCCCCTCCACCACTTCGTGGTTCCCCTCCCCCGGTGGGGGAGGATTAGAAAGCTGTAAATCTTCCCCCCTTGGGGGAAGTACCCGCGAAGCGGGGGAAGGGGGCTTATTGCGCGACCAAGGCCTCAGCCTGGCGTAGATCCACCGAAACTAGTTGCGACACACCGCGCTCGGCCATGGTGACGCCAAACAGGCGATCCATGCGGGACATGGTCACGGCATTATGGGTGATGGTGATGAAGCGGGTCTCGGTGCGCAGGCGCATCTCGGCCAGCATATTGCAAAACCGCTCGACATTGGCATCGTCCAGCGGGGCATCGACCTCGTCCAGCACACAGATCGGGGCGGGATTGGCCAGGAAGACGCCAAAGATCAGCGCCGCCGCCGTCAGGGCCTGCTCGCCGCCGCTCATCAAGGACATGGTCGAAAGCCGCTTGCCCGGCGGGCAGGCAAAGATTTCCAAGCCCGCCTCAAGCGGATCATCGGACTCAATCAGGCGTAATTCTGCCTGACCGCCACCAAACAGGGCTTGGAACAGGGTCTGGAAATGGCGATTGATCACGTCAAACGCGGCCAGCAGGCGTTCACGGCCCTCGGCATTGAGGGTCTCGATCCCATCGCGCAGGCGGCCAATCGCCCCGGTTAGGTCACCGCGCTCGGCCTGCATGGCCTCAAGACGGGCGCTGTATTCCTCGGCCTCTTCTTCGGCGCGCAGATTGACCGCGCCAATCTGGTCGCGTTCGCGCTCTAGGCCCAACAAGTGCGCCTCTATGCCGCCGGTATCGGAGGGAATGGCAGTGGCCTCATCCATCAGCTTTTGGCCAAGCGCTTCTGGCTCCATCCGCACGCCCTCGCGGATAGTGTGGCTAAGCTCGCCAAAGCGCTCGCGGGCGGCATCGAGGCGGGCGGATAGGGCGGCGCGGTGTTCGCGCGCCTCTGCGGCGGTTTGCTCGGCAGCGCGTTGTTCGCGGTCGGCCATCAGGCGGGCATTATCGGCAGCAGCCATGGCATCGCCTGCCTTGCTGCGGCGAGCCTCAGCCACCGCATATTCGTCCAGCAGGGTCTGTTTGCGGGCCTCGAGGGCTGCTGGGGCCTGACGAGCGGTTTGCAACTCGGCTGTCGTGCGGGCCTGATCCTTGTCCAGAGCCTCAAGCCGGGCCTGAGCGGCACCCGCCCGCCGGGTCCAGTCGCCGTGGTCACGATCCAAGGCCTCAAGTCGGCGGGCGCGGCCTGCGCGTTCGCGTGCTTCATTATCGAGTGCCATGCGGGCCTGGGCCGCTGCCTCGCGGGCGCCTGCCGAGGCTTCCCGCGCAGCGCTAAGCTGGCCTGGCAAGTCATCGCTGGCGGGCAGGGCGGATTCTTCGGCCAGGGCCTGATCACAGGCGACCTTAGCGTCCAGTTGCTCGGCGTTAAGCCGGGTTATGGTCTCATCGAGGGACTGGGCCCGGGCATCGCGGCGCGCGGCCTCGCGGGCCAGATGTTCGACCTTGTCGCGGGCCAGGCTTAGGGCGCGTTCAGCCTCAGGCGGGGCGCGGCGCGCCAGTCTTAGGGCCTCATCGGCGGCCTTGACCCGTGCCTCGGCCTGTTTGTGCGCCTCGGCGGTCTGGGCCGCTTGCGGCGCAAGCGCGCTGATCTGGGCTTCAAGTTCGGCAAGCCGGGTCTTTTGTTCCAGCCGTACGGCGGCGGGGCGCGGGGCATCGGCGCGGGCAACAAACCCGTCCCAGCGCCACAGATCGCCCTCTTTCGACACAAGCCTTGTGCCGACGCTCAAGGCCGCTTGCAGGCGATCACCATCCGCGCGCGCAACGATGGCCGTGTGGCCAAGCCTTGCGGCCAAGGCAGGCGGGGCCTTGATCAGGGGGGCAAGCGGTGTTGCGCCTTGCGGCCAAACCGGTTGTGCAATATCGCGCCCGCCCCAAAAGGCCTTGGCCTTGCGATCAAGCGCGGCATCAAGGTCATCGCCAAGGGCGGCGGCCAAGGCGGCCTCATACCCCCGGTCAGGCGAAACGGAGTCCAGCGCCGGGGCAAAGCCATCTTTTTGCCGGGGGGCGGTCAGTTGTGACAGGCCCCGCGCCTCGGTGCGTAGGCGGCCAAGTGTGTCTTCGTCTTGGCGCAAGGCCTGACGCGCTGCGGCCTCGGCCAGGGCTGCGGCTGTGCGTTCGGTTTCTGCGACCTCGACGGCGGTGCGGGCGCTTTGCAAGGTCTGGCTTGCGGTCTCCAACGCGGCCTTGGCGGTTTCAGCTTGCGGGCTGGTATCGGGGCCAAGACCGGCGCGGTCGGACCGGGCCGCCTCCAGGGCCGTGGTGGCGCGTTGCAGCCTGGCCTTGGCATCTTGGCTGCGGGCCATGGCGGCGCGGCGTCCAGCCTCGTGACCGGCCAGCTTGGCGGCCAAGGTCTCGACAGCCGTTTCGGCGGCGGCGCGGCCAGTTTCCGCGGCATCGAACGCGGCCTTAAGCTGGGGCATACGTTCGGGCGCATTGGCGACGCGCTTGGCCAGGTCATTGCGCTCTAGGTTCAAACGCTCCAAGGCCGCCTTGGCATCCTCGACAATCTGGGCCTCGCGGGTCTGGTCGGTTTGCAGGCGGCTGATCTCGTCGCTCATGCGCCGGACCGCCTCTGAGGCCTGTTCAACATCGCGCTCGGCCCGGTCCTTTTCGATGGCCAGACGGTGCAGGACGGCGGCGGCGACCTGTTCTTCATCGCGCAGGGGCTTGATTGCCTCCTCGGCCTTGAGGGCTGCGGTGGCAGCAAGGGCGGCGGCGCGGGCAGCCAGCTCAACATCGCGGCCACTGGCCTGGCTCTCGGCGTCGGCCTTGGTCAGGGCGTCGCGCGCCTCGGCCCAGCGGGCATAGAGCACAGCGCCTTGCAGGGCGCGAATCTCTGCCGATAGGCGCTTATACTTCTCAGCCTGACGGGCCTCGCGGCGTAGGCGCGTTAGGGCCGCTTCCAACTCACCCGTAACATCGTCCAGCCGCGTCAGATTGGTCTCGGCCGCCCTTAGCCGCAACTCAGCCTCATGACGGCGGGTATGCAGGCCCGATACGCCTGCGGCCTCTTCCAGAATGCGCCGGCGGTTTTGCGGTTTTGCCGCAATCAGCTCCGAGATCTGGCCCTGGCGCACTAGGGCCGGGGAATTGGCGCCGGTCGAGGCATCGGCAAACAAGAGCTGAACATCGCGGGCCCGAACCTCGCGATTATTGACCCGATAGGTTGAGCCTGCTCCCCGATCGATGCGCCGCACCACTTCCAGGGTCTGGTGATCATTGAACTGAGCCGGGGCCTTGTGATCGGAATTATCAATGGTCAGGGTGACTTCGGCATGATTGCGCGAGGCCCGCGACCCGGCCCCGGCAAAGATCACCTCGTCCATGCCGCCCGCGCGCATGGCCTTGGCCGAGTTTGCGCCCATGACCCAGCGCAGGGCCTCAAGCAGGTTGGACTTGCCGCAGCCATTGGGCCCGACCACGCCGGTCAGGCCCGGCTCTATCTTGAACTCAGTGGGCTCAACAAAGGATTTGAAGCCCGAAAGACGCAGCTTTTGAAAGTGCACGGGCGTGAAGGCCTAACCTATTTGGCCGCAGCCTTGGCGGCAGTAATGGCGGCATCTAGGCTTGCCATGCTCTGCTCCCCGTCCAGCTTTTTGCCATTGATAATGAAGGTGGGCGTTCCGGTGATATTGTCCTGCTTGCCGAACTTTTCCACCCGGGCGGACAGGGCCTTGAGCGCCTTTTCATCCGAGACACAGGCCATGAACTTTTCTTCGGTCATGCCCGCCGACTTGGCCACGCGCACCAGGGGGCCGCGCATATCACCCGTGGCGAAGATTTCCTGCTGGCTGCGGAACACCCCGTCCAGCACGCTGAAATACTTGTCCTTGCCTGCGCACCGGGCGGTCAAGAAACCGGCTGCGGCCAGTTGCACGGGTTCGGTCAAAAACTCGCGAAATACATATTTGACCTGGCCGGTATCGACATATTTGGCCTTGAAGGCGGGAAACACTTCGGTATGAAAACGCGCGCAGTGCGAGCAACTGCCCGAGGCATATTCAACCACCGTGACCTTGGCCTTGGGATTGCCCATGACCATTTCATCATCGGTCACAGCCCCACCCTTGGGTCCAGCATCACAGGCAACGACACTGAGGCCAGCAATCACAACCAGCATTAGGCGACTAAAGGCGCGCATCGGCGAACTCCCAAAAATTAGCGACCCCGTTAGAGCGCGATTCCCATCGCCCCGTCACGCGTGTCTGTCAGCATATTCATGACCAACCGGCCTTGGCCAAGCTCAAGCCCGGTTTGTGCGCGGTTGTCAATCTTGGGGCTGGTGCGAGACTTTAAGCTAGGCGTTCATTGCCCATGGGTAAGTTTCGATATTTCACCGGTCTTACGAGAAATATGGATTTCAGCGACCCCTCCGTGTAGCGACGGGGTTAAATTGCCCGTCACGACCCAATAATCATTTTTAAGGTCACAATTTAAGGGTTCTTCAGAGTCGATGAGCTTATCGCCATAGACCGAGCGCAATATTATCCCCGCAATTTTTAACGCGATTTCTTTATTTGGCACAATGTCTCGTTGCCCAACTAAATTGTTACCGCCTGCTAGCGATGCCGTGGAGGCGAAAGCAGCGCAGATTGCAGCGATCATAAAAATCCTCATTGTCTTTCATGTCCCTTGGCTAAGCTTGGCGGTAAAAACAGATTCAGCCTGGAAGATGGCCATAAAAATTCATCGAACAGCCGCCCTTGCCTCTGCAATGGCAGCGTCAAATTTGGCGAGTGTGTGGTCGCCTTCTAGTTTTTTACCATTGACGACGAAGGTGGGGGTGCCGGTGATCTTGCCCTCGTTGGAAAATCGCTCAACGCGAGCATTGAGGGCCTTGAGCGATTTTTCGTCGGATATACAGGCGGTAAAGGCGTCTTCGCTCAGGCCAACCGACTGGGCGATCCTAACCAGCGGCGCGCGCATATCTTCTGTGGTAAAGATTTCGGACTGACTGCGGAATACGCCGTCAAGTACCTTGAAATACTTATCCTTGCCAGCGCAGCGGGCGGTCAGGAAGGCTGCGGCTGCTAAGGGTTTAGGTGGGGTCAGGATTTCGCGGAAAACATAGCGCACCTGGCCGGTATCGATGTATTTGGCCTTGAGGGTAGGAAAGACTTCGGCATTGAACTGGGCGCAGAAATGGCAGCTGGCTGAGGCATATTCCACGACCGTGACCTTGGCCTTGGGATTGCCCATGACCATGTCATCTTCGGTGGCGGTCTTGTCATTCCCAAGCCCGCCGCACGCCGCCAGAGGGATGCAGACCATGATCATCAGCGCAATATGACGAAGGTCAATCATTTGCACACTCCCGCTTAAGGCTTGCCCGGACGGCCGCGATATATTGCTATCTAGGGGCGTTTAGGTACTGAAGCGCGTTAGGGGTGCCTTTGTCAACGCTCGCCGCGTTCGGTATTGCGCAGGACTTCGCGGCCAAGGCGGGTGAGGGCGGTCTTTAGCGGGCCGTCGGCAGCCTTGGCCAGGCCGGTTTGCAAATCGGCTTCGGCGGCGGCATCGAGCGGGGCGAGGCGGCGGCGGGTCTTGACGGCATTACTGGCCTTGGCGGGGGCATTGATGCGCGCCTTGACCGGGCCCTGAACAATACGCAGCTTGCCCACCGCGCCGGGGCCGAGAAACACATTCACCCGCGCGATTATGTCGGCAGACTGGTGCTGGATCAGGGCAGCGGCGGCACCATCGACCCTTAGCTCTAGCACAGCACCTGGGCTGGCCATGCCGGTGACCGCGCGCGGCTTGCTAAGCTTTACCGGTTCGGTTCGGGCGGCCAGGGTCTCGCCAACAATATCCTTCCAGCGCGCCTGCAGGGCCCCCGGCCCCTGGCCAAACCGCGCATCCAGCGCCCGGATCAGACCGGCCAGCGCCTTACCGGCAGGCGGCGCGCTGCGACGCGATGGACGACTGCGCTTGGCGGCCAATATGCGCAAGGCCTCGTCGGCGGTGGGAAGGGGGCGTTTCATGGCGGGCAGGTTAGACCGGTTCTGATGTCCTGACAGCCCAAAATTATGAGATGTAGAAAATTGAGTGTGTCGGGCCCTAAGGTTGGGGCCAAACAAAAAAGGACCCCCGAAGGGATCCCTTGAGGTCCATAGGACCCAAACACAGATCGTTGCCGATCGAGCAGCCTAGGCTGTATCTCTCCCAAGCAAAATATGCACGAAATTGCACGTCATTCGGTAGCTTGGCCAAGGGCTTGAGCGCTGGGTTCGAGCATAACCGATAGGACTAGGCGGATCGTCCGCGAAACTTCAGAGCTAAGGAACTGTTGGCCTCATCCTCCTCTGCCGCCTATCTTGGCCACCATGAGTGTGCCCGCCCTTTTGGACCCCGACCTGATCCGCAGCTGTCTTTTGCGCTGGTATGATGACCATGCGCGGACCCTGGCTTGGCGGGTGGGGCCGGGGCAGGGGGCGGTTCGCGCCGATCCTTATCGGGTCTGGTTGTCTGAGGTGATGTTGCAGCAGACGACTGTGCCGCATGCAACGCCGTATTTCTTGAAATTCACGCAAGCCTGGCCAAGGGTCGAGGACCTCGCGGCCGCCCCCGACGCTGAGGTGATGGCGGCCTGGGCGGGGCTTGGCTATTATGCCCGGGCGCGCAACCTCTTGGCCTGTGCGCGGGCCGTGGCGGCCGAGCATGGCGGGGTGTTTCCAGATACCGAAGAGGCGCTTTTGCGCCTGCCGGGGGTTGGGGCCTATACAGCCGCCGCTGTTGCGGCCATTGCCTTTGACCGGGCCGCAAACGTGGTCGATGGCAATGTTGAGCGGGTGATTAGCCGCCTTTATGCCGTGCAGGACCCGCTACCTGATGCCAAGCCGCAATTAAAGGCGCTGGCCGCAGGTCTTGTACGCAATGATCGCCCCGGCGACTGGGCCCAAGCCTTGATGGATCTGGGGGCGACGGTGTGCCGCCCCAAACAGCCGCTTTGCCTGATCTGCCCCCTAGCCGAGGTCTGCACCGCAAAGGCTGAAGGCGCGCCACAGACCTATCCGCGCAAGCGACAAAAGGCAGTGCGGCCCAAGCGCTATGGCGTGGCCTTTGTCATCCGGCGCGGCGACGCGCTGGCCCTGATCCGAAGGCCAGACAAGGGCCTGCTCGGCGGAATGTTGGCCCTGCCCAGCACCGACTGGCGCAGCCAGCCCTGGACCGATGCAGAGGTTGCCCCGCCAATCGCGGCGGCCTGGGTAACAGCCGGACAGATTGAACACGTCTTTACCCATTTTGCCTTAAGCCTGACGATCTGGGTCGCTCAAGGTGATCTTAGCGATGCGATCTGGACCCTCGCCGATGATCTCGGCGCCCTGCCCAGCGTGTTTTTGAAGGCCGCGCAGGTGGGGCTTGGCTTGAATTACGGGCGGGGTTAAGTTAGATTAGCTAGATCTAGCTAGGGAGCATAACGGTGTCCTATGTGAACATGTTTGAGGCCAAGACCAATCTATCGCGGCTTGTCGAGGCGATTGAGTCTGAGGCCGAGCCAGAAATCATCATTGCCCGCAATGGACGGCCCGTCGCCCGCTTGGTGCCCTTGGCTGAGGCCTTGGTGCATGGTCCAAGGCTTGGCATAGCCCGCGGCAAGTTTGTCGTGCCCGATACGATTGACGATCTGAATGCCGAGGTTGCGGTACTTTTTACCGGTAAATTATGAGGCTATTGCTCGATACCCATGTCGCGCTGTGGGCCATTGCCGATAGCCCGCGCCTTACCGACATGGTCCGAGCCCTGATTGCCGATGAGGCCAATACAGTCTTTGTCAGCGCTGCCAGCCTTTGGGAAATCGCGATAAAGCACGGACTGGCTCGGGGACGACCCAATGATATGCCCGTATCAGCAGTCCAGGCGCTGGACTATTTCGAAGGGTCTGGTTTTGTCTTGCTGGCCGTGACGGCGCAGCACGCGGTCGCGGTCGGCAATCTGCCGCCGCTTCAGTGTGATCCGTTCGATCGCATCTTGGTTGCCCAGTCCATGTGCGAGCCCTTGCGATTGGTCACGCATGATCCGGTTGTGGCCCGCTATAGCGACGCCATCATCGCCTTTTAATTCAAAATCTGCGGTGTTTGGTCGCCAAAACTGCCTCTGGCGCAGATTTGATTGACGTTGACGCTAACGTCACTGTTGCAAAGCGTGGGCCGCCGCCTATTCTGTTGCAAACAGCAGATGCCAAGATGGCGTTCTGGCCCGGGAGCAACACCATGAATCTGGATTTTTCGCCTGAAGATATCGCCTTCCGCGACGAGGTTCGCGCCTTTATCGCCGCCAATTATCCAGCTTCCCTGCGTGGCAAGCAGGAAGAGGGCGAGGAATTGGCCAAGCAAGACTTTCTGGCCTGGCACCGGGTGCTGGCCGCCAAGGGTTGGGTCAATCCTGCCTGGCCAACCGAATATGGCGGTCCAGGCTGGACCTCGACCCAGCGCTATATCTGGTCGGAAGAATGCGCCCGCGCCGATACGATCGCCATCCTGCCCTTCGGCATCAATATGGTCGGGCCGGTCATCTATACGTTTGGTACGCCTGAGCAGAAGAAGCGCTTTATTCCCGGAATCCTGAGCGGTGACGCCTGGTGGTGTCAGGGCTATTCCGAGCCCGGCGCGGGATCGGACCTGGCCTCGCTCAAGACCAAGGCCGAACGCTTCAAGGATGATGACGGCAAGGAATACTATCTGGTCAATGGCCAAAAGACCTGGACCACCATGGCCCAGCATGCCGACTGGGGCTTTTTCCTGGTCCGCACCGATCCTGCCGCCAAGATCCAAGAAGGTATCAGCTTCCTACTGATCGATATGAAGTCGCCCGGCATTACGGTTCGCCCCATCATCACGCTGGGCGGCGAGCATGAGGTCAACGAGGTCTGGCTTGAAAACGTCAAGGTGCCGATCGAAAACCGCATCAATGAGGAAAACAAGGGCTGGACCTGCGCCAAGTTCTTGCTGGCACACGAGCGTTCCGGCATTGCGGGCGTTGCCCGCTCCAAGCGCGGCATTGAGCGCATCCGTCAGATGGCCACGACGGAACTGGGCGATGACGGCGAAACCCTGCTGAAGGACGCCGCTTTCAAGCGCAAGGTCGCTGAGCTGGAAATTGATCTCTATGCGCTGGAATATACCGAATTGCGCACGCTGGCGGCGGAAAGCGCTGGTAAGGGGCCCGGACCTGAGTCTTCGGTTTTAAAGATCAAGGGCACCGAAATTCAGCAGCGGGTAACCGAGTTGGCCCTCGAAGCGGCGGGCCATTATGGCGCGCCCTATTTCCGCGGCTTCCCCACCGATGGCGACAATATGCATGCCATTGGCCCCGACTATGCGCACCGTACCGCGCCGACCTATTTTAATGTCCGCAAGACATCGATCTATGGCGGTTCGAACGAGATTCAGCGTAACATCATCGCCAAGATGGTTTTGGGCCTTTAAGTCTTAGAACCAGCACCCCTGCCTTGCCCTGATCGGGTGGGGCGGGGGCTTGAGTTTGGCGCCTTGCTGCGCCGCCCATCCATCAACCCCTCCTTGTTAATGGCGGGGCCGACCAATACGGAGGAGATTCCTTATGGATTTCAATTTCACCGAAGAACAATCCATGCTGCGCGACACCATCGCCAGCTTTCTTCAGGACAAGTATAGCTTTGACGCTCGCCGCGCGACGGTGAAGTCAGAAAGCGGCTGGCGCGCCGATCACTGGCAGGCTTTTGCCGAAGAATTGGGCATTCTGGGCGCGCCCTTTAGCGAAGACCTGGGCGGTCTGGGCGGCGGCGCTCTAGAAAACATGATTGTCATGGAAGAGTTCGGCAAGGCCCTGGTCATCGAGCCCTATATGGGCACGGTGGTGATTGGCGGCGGCTTTTTGAAGCATTCGGGCCATGCGGCGGCCTCTGACCTGATCGGCGGCATTATTGGCGGCACTGTGGTTACGGCCTTTGCCTATGCAGAGCCGCAAGGCCGCTACAATCTGGCGGACCTGAAGACCACGGCCAAGAAGGACGGTTCGGGCTATGTGCTCAATGGCCATAAGGCGGTCGTGATTGGCGCGCCCTGGGCCACCCACCTGATCGTCACGGCCCGCACTGGCGGCAGCCAGCGCGAAGCGTCTGGCATTTCGGTCTTCCTCGTCGATAAGACGTCCGCAGGCATTATCACGCGCGACTATCCCACCGTAGACGGCCAGCGCGCCTCGGAAGTCTATTTCGAAAATGTCTCGCTTCCCGCTGATGCCCTGATCGGGGTTGAGGGCGCTGGCCTGCCCCTGATCGAAAAAGTGGTCGATGAGGCCATCGCCGCCACCTGCGCGGAATCGGTTGGCGTGCTGCGCAAGCTGCATGAAGGCACGCTCGACTATGCGCGCCAGCGTAAGCAGTTCGGCACCGCCATCGCCAATTTCCAGGTGCTGCAACACCGCATGGTCGATATGTTCATCAATGTCGAACAGTCCCTGTCCATGACCTATATGGCGACCTTAAAGCTTGATGAAAGCGATCATGAGCGCGCCAAGGCGGTTTCGGCGGCCAAGGTCCAGATCGGCCGGTCCTGCAAATTTGTGGGCCAAAGCGCGATCCAGATCCATGGCGGCATGGGCATGACCGACGAATTGGCGATCGGCCATTATTTCAAGCGCGCCACCATGATTGAGGGCCAATATGGCTCGGTTGATCATCACCTGCGCCGCTATGAAACCTTGTCGATCGACCAGGCGGCTTAAACCAACCAAGCCCGGTCCGAGCCGTTTCGGACCGGTAAGAGAGGGGACAGGCCAAAGCGGCCTTGTCCCCTTTTTGATCTGGAGATCCAAGTCATGAGCCTTTTGACCCTCGAAAAGCGTGGCCATATCGCCATTCTCACGCTCAATCGCCCCGATGCCATGAATGCCCTGGGCGCGCCGGGGGATGGCGATGAAGTGCAAAGGGTCTGTGAAGAGGTCAATTCTGATCAGGACGTGCGCTGCGTGATCCTGACCGGGGCCGGGCGCGCCTTTTCCGCCGGTGGTGACGTCAAGGCCATGAAGTCGCGTGAAGGCGCTTTTGCCGGCAATGGTGTCTCGATCCGCGACGGCTATCGCAAGAATATTCACCGCATTGTCAAATCCATCTATGGGCTGGAAGTGCCGTCCATCGCCGCTGTCAATGGCGCGGCGATTGGTCTTGGCTGTGATGTGGCCTGCATGACCGATATCCGCATAGCTGCCGATTCCGCCCGGTTTGGGGTGACCTTCCTAAAGCTTGGTCTTATTCCCGGTGACGGCGGGGCCTGGCTCCTGCCGCGCACGATTGGCATGAGCCGCGCATCAGAGCTCTTGTTTACCGGCGATGTGATCAGTGCCGATCAGGCCTGCGAATGGGGCCTGGTCAGCAAGGTCGTGCCGCATGATCAGCTAATGACCGCCGCCCTGGAAATGGCCACCAAGATTGCCCAGCAGCCGCCCCATGCGCTGCGCCTGGCCAAGTCCTTGCTCAAGCACGGCCAGACCGCCTCCTATGACACGATCATGGAAATGAGTGCGGCGGCCCAGGCCATTAGCCATCTGACCGAAGACCATATGGAGGGCGTCAATTCCATCCTCGAAAAGCGCTCCGCAGACTTCAAGGGCCGCTAGGCCTGGGGTGACGGCGCGCTAGGATGCAAATCTTGGCTGCTTCCCGCTAGGTCACCATTGCCCTTGTCGCCAAGCGGTCTAACATCTGTTCAAATCATAACCGGGAGAAACAATCATGATCGGTGTCGTCGCGACCTTGAAGGTCCAGGTGGAAAAAGCCGCAGAATTCGAAGCTGTGTTTCTGGAACTGGCCGCCACGGTCAAGGCCAATGAGGCGGGCTGCCTTGTCTATCAATTGACCAAGAGCCGTACTGAGCCTGGCATCTATAAGGTGCTGGAGTTTTATGCCGATTCCGACGCGCTCAAGGCCCATGGCCAGACCGACTATTTCAAGGCTGCCGGTGCCAAGATGGGCCCAACCATGGCCGGTGCACCCGTGATCGAATATCTGGACGCAGTGGAGTAGCCGCTATGGATCTGGCCTTTTCCTCTGAAGAACTCGCCTTTCGCGACGAGGTCCGCGCCTGGATTGAACAGGCCTATGACGCCGATCTGCGCCGCCAAATGTCCCAGTCCAAGAACGGCTATCTGGATAAGGCTGGCCAGATCAAATGGCAAAAAAAGTTGGCTGAAAAAGGCTGGGCTGCGCCCGGCTGGCCTGCCCAGTACGGCGGCCCAACCTGGACCTCGTCTCAGCACTATATTTTCAATATGGAAATGTCGCTGGCCGGTGTGCCTGCCTCTTCGCCCATGGGCCTGAAAATGGTCGCGCCTGTCATCATGGCCTTTGGCACGGATGCGCAAAAGCAGCAGCACCTGCCGCCGATCTTGAGCTCGGACATCTGGTGGTGCCAGGGCTATTCTGAGCCAGGCTCTGGCTCGGACCTCGCCAGCCTGCAGATGAAGGCCGAGCGTGATGGGGACCACTATATCCTCAATGGCTCCAAGATCTGGACCACCCATGCCCAATGGGCAGAATGGATGTTCTGTCTGGTGCGCACCAGCCAGGAAGCCAAGCCCCAGAACGGTATCTCCTTCCTGCTTTTGGAAATGAATACGCCGGGCATCAGCATCCGGCCCCTGCCGACCCTGGATGGTCCGGTAGAAGGCCAGCAGGAAATCAATCAGGTCTTTTTCGAAGACGTGCGCGTGCCGATCTCCAACCGTATTGGCGAAGAGGGCATGGGCTGGACCTATGCCAAATACCTGCTCGAATTTGAGCGCGGTAATGCCTATGCGCCGGGCTTGATGAACATGCTCAAAAAGGTGCGCCGGATTGCCTCGGCAGAAGCCTCAGGCCATGGCACCAGCATGATCCAGGACACAGATTTTCGGCGCAAGCTGGCCAATCTGCAGATCAAGGTTGAGGCCCTCAATGCCACCGAATTGAAAATCTTTTCGGCCATGTCCTCGGGTACGCCGGTGGGACCGGCCTCCTCCATGCTCAAGCTGGAAGGGTCTGAAACCCAGCAGGCGATTACCGAACTGACGCTCGAAGCGGTCGGCATCTATGCCCAGCCGTTTGTGGCTGATACCTGGGCCGAGATGCGCGGCGAGACCAATGCCCCGCGCCCCGGTCCCGACTATGCCGCGCCAGCCGCCCCAACCTATCTGAACTATCGCAAGGCCTCGATCTATGCCGGGTCCAATGAGATTCAGCACAATATTATGGCCAAGCTGATCCTGGGGCTTTAGGCCTTTTTGCCGATTGCATCGGGATCAAACCCATTCGGCCCAGTCCCCAAAAGCGGGGCTGGGCCGCAATTTTGAGAAAGCGACACCATGTCCAGCCAAGCCCTGTTTCGTCCCTTCAGCTATAAATCCCTGCATTTGAAGAACCGGGTGGTCATGGCCCCCATGACCCGCTCTTTCTCGCCGGGCGGCGTGCCGACCAAGGCGGTCAGCGCCTATTATGAACGCCGGGCCATGGGCGATGTGGGCCTGATCGTGTCCGAGGGCACGGTGGTGGCGCGCCCCGCTGCCTCTAATGATCCCAATGTGCCACGGTTTTGGGGCGATGATGCCCTGGCCGGTTGGAAGGATGTGATCGATACGGTTCATGCCAAGGGCGGCGTCATGGCACCTCAGCTCTGGCACGTAGGCGCGGTGCGCAATCCGCGCACCAGCTGGGTTGCGCCCGGCCCGGTCGATAGCCCCTCTGGCCTGTCGTCTCCGGGCAAGAAGTTTGGCGAGCCCATGAGTGATGCCGATGTGGCCGACGCCATTGCCGCCTTTGCCAAGGCCGCAGGCGATGCCAAGCGTCTGGGCTTTGACACGATCGAGCTACACGCTGCGCACGGCTATCTGATCGACCAGTTCTTCTGGGAAGGCACCAATGCGCGCGGCGATAATTTCGGCGGCCAGAGCCTGGCCGAGCGCGGCCGTTTTGCCGCCGAGATCCTGAAAGCCGTGCGGGCCGAGGTTGGCCCAGACTATCCCGTCATTATCCGCCTGTCGCAATGGAAGCAGCAGGACTTTTCGGTCCAGATGGCCCAGACACCCAAGGAAATGGAAGCCTGGCTACAGCCGCTGGCCGATGCCGGCGCTGATATTTTCCACTGCTCGCAGCGCCGGTTCTGGGAGCCGGAATTTGAAGGCTCTGACCTCAATTTTGCCGGCTGGGCCAAGAAACTGACCGGTCAGCCCACGATTACGGTCGGCTCGGTCGGCCTGTCGGGTGAATTTGTTGCGGCCATGGGCGGAGAGGGCTCCAAGCCAGCCTCAATTGAGGGCCTGATCAAGCGCCTTGAAGCCGAAGAATTTGACCTGGTCGGTGTTGGCCGCGCCCTGCTGGTCGATCCCTATTGGGTGCAAAAGGTGCGCGATGGCAAAGACGGCGAATTGTTGGATTACAACGCCTCTGCACTGGCCAGCTTGTACTAGGTTTGGCGTCATCCCCCGCCACTCAGCCGCGGCGGGGGGTTATTCCTGATAAAGACTCAAGGCCTCAAGGCACATATCCAGCCCCGTTAGGTCGCCGAGCACGTCGGGGGTGACAATGACAAACAGGCGGCGCGCCTCGGCCCAGAGCATCAGGCTTTCGGGCAGGGCAAAGTCCTCGATCCGGCATTGATCCTCATCGCGCCAGACCTCGGCCTCGTCCTGGTGTGCGCCCATATGGATATCGATCCGGCCAAGATAATCGGCCTCGTCTTCGGTGGCGACATTGAGATAGGCAAAGATCGGCTTGCCCAGAGCGGCCATAAAGCCCGATTCAAACGCTGTCGCCGCATCACACGATGGACCGCGCCATGGCGTCAGATTGAATATGCCCGCATCGCAAACCCGCATCTGGCGGGTTCTTGACGCATATATTTCGCGCACCATGGCCTCGGTATTTTGTGTCTCGATCATGGCTCCATCCAGGGCCGTGACCGCCTCAAACCCCGCTGCCCGGCAAAGGCCCTTGCGCTCGCTCGCAAAGGCCTCGGCGTCCGGGTACCATATTTCAGGGCCGCAGAGATAAAGCCGTTCAATCCGCTTCACACCCCACCCCCTGCCGCAAAAGGTTTAGTTCTTGGCCTTGTCGACCAGCTTGTTCTTGCCGATCCAAGGCATCATGGCGCGCAGGCGACCACCGACTTCTTCGATCTCGTGTTCGGCAGCGCGGTTGCGGATAGCCTTGAGGCTTGGCTGACCAGCTTGGTTTTCCAGCATGAAGTCGCGCACAAAGCGGCCTTCTTGAATATCGGTCAGGATGCGCTTCATCTCGGCCTTGGTGTCGGACGTGACCACGCGGGGACCAGAGACATAGGCACCGTATTCAGCCGTATTGCTGATCGAATAGCTCATATTGGCAATGCCGCCTTCATAGATCAGGTCGACGATCAGCTTGACCTCGTGCAGGCACTCAAAATAGGCCATTTCCGGCGCATAGCCGGCCTCGACCAGGGTTTCAAACCCGGCCCGGATCAGTTCGACCAGACCGCCGCACAGGACAGCCTGTTCGCCGAACAGGTCGGTTTCACACTCTTCGCGGAAATTGGTCTCGATAATGCCAGACCGGCCGCCGCCAATGGCCGAAGCATAGGCAAGGCCCAGCTCCATGGCCTGGCCGGTCGCGTTCTGGTGCACGGCAATCAGACAGGGCACGCCGCCGCCCTTGATGTATTCGCCGCGCACAGTGTGGCCAGGGCCCTTGGGCGCAACCATCAGCACGTCAATACTGGCCTTGGGCTCGATCAGCTTGAAATGCACATTCAGGCCGTGGGCGAACAAAAGCGCTGCCCCATCGCGGATATTTGGCGCAATCTCGTGCTCATAAATGCCGCGCTGCAATTCGTCCGGTGCCAGGATCATCAGCACGTCGGCCCAGGCGGCTGCCTCGGCAACAGTGAGCACCTTCAGGCCCTCAGCTTCGGCCTTCTTGGCCGAGGCCGAACCGGGTCGCAGGGCTACGGCGACATTCTTGTGGCCGCAATCGCGCAGGTTCAGGGCGTGGGCGTGGCCTTGGCTGCCATAGCCTACGATCGCCACCTTCTTGTCGAGGATACGGCCAAGGTCGGCGTCGCGATCGTAATAAACGCGCATGATAAGGTCTCCGGACAGGTCTGATCCACCGCTCTGGATGAGCGGCATGGTTAAGCGCTGCTATCGAGCGTTTTTTTGCCCCCCCGTCAAGGCAAAGGCGCGTTTGGCGCAAGCTTTTGCCGCATATTGGCCCCGGACCTGATCACAATCGAATGATTGCGCTATGCGTGGGGCATTCTAGTATGGGTCATCCATTGAGATAGAGTCGCATGCCCGCCCCTGCCACGCCGAATGTCGCCAATACGCGCCCGCTGCACCCCGAACAGCAATATCTGGACCTCTTGGCCGAGATTATTGCGCACGGCTCGGCAAGGCAGGATCGCACCGGCACGGGCGCTTTAAGCGTGTTTGGCCGCCAGATGCGGTTTGACCTGGCCCAAGGCTTTCCGCTGCTGACCACCAAGAAGCTTCACCTCAAATCGATCATAGTCGAGCTCTTATGGTTCCTGCGCGGCGATACCAATATCCAGTATCTGCATGATCACGGGGTTAGCATTTGGGACGAATGGGCCGATGATAAGGGCGATCTTGGCCCGGTCTATGGCAAGCAGTGGCGCAGCTGGGCCAGTCCCGATGGCCGCTCTATCGATCAGATGACCCAGCTCGTCGCGGCCCTAAAGGCCAATCCCTATAGCCGACGCCATATTGTCAGCGCCTGGAACCCGTCCGAGGTGGATGATATGGCCCTGCCGCCCTGCCATTGCCTGTTTCAGTTCTTTGTCGCCGACGGCAAGCTGTCTTGCCAGCTCTATCAGCGCTCGGCCGATATGTTTCTGGGCGTGCCGTTCAATATCGCCTCCTATGCGCTCCTGACCCTGATGGTGGCCCAGGCCACAGGCCTTGAGCCGGGCGAATTTGTGCACACGCTTGGTGATGCGCATCTTTACAAAAACCATATGGATCAGGCGCAGCTGCAACTGACCCGCCAGCCCCTGCCGTTTCCGACCCTGACCCTAGCCCCCAAGACCGATCTGTTTGGTTTTGACTATGCCGATTTCAAGTTGGAAAACTATCAGGCCCATGCCGGGATCAAGGCTCCGATCGCGGTTTGAGGCTCGCTAGGCTTCCCCTCAAGCCCGCAAGCGCCTAGATCATGAGTATGGCCCAGATTCCAATCGCCCTTGTCGTTGCCCGCTCCCGAAACAATGTGATTGGGGCCAAGGGGGGCATTCCTTGGCGGCTCAAGACTGATCTGGTCAATTTTAAAGCCATTACCCTGTTTAAGCCCGTGATTATGGGCCGGGCGACCTGGGACTCCTTGCCGTTCAAGCCCCTGCCCGGGCGTCTGAACATTGTCCTGTCGCGCGATGGCTCGTTTGAGCCCAAGGGGGCCTTGCCCAGTGAGCGGCTGGAAGAGGCGGTTTCGATCGCTCGCGAGCAAGCCGAGGAAGACGGGGCCAGCGAGGTCTGTGTGATCGGCGGCGCTCAGATCTATGAGGCCCTGCTGCCCCGGGCCAAGCGCCTCTATATCACCGAGGTCGATGCCGAGGTCGAGGGCGACACCCTGTTTCCAGCTTTTGATCCGTCCGAATGGCGCGAGGTGAGCCGTCTGGATCACCCAGCAGGCCCCGATGACGACCATGCGTTCAGCTTTCGGGTCTTGGAGCGCCTCTGATCGGGCCTTGGCCCTATTCTCAGGCATGACAAGGGGTTTGCTATGGCCTAGGGTTTGGTGAACGTCGCTCAGTTAAGGAAGCGGCCCTGGAGGAAGACCTATGGACATTCAACTCGTCGCCGAAAATCTGCAATTTCCTGAAGGCCCGATCGCCATGAATGATGGCTCGGTGATCTTGACCGAGATCAAGCGCGGAACCCTGACCCGGATTGCTGCCGATGGGACGGTCAGTTTGGTCGCCAATGTCGGCGGCGGTCCCAATGGCGCGGCAATTGGCCCAGACGGCGCAATCTATGTGACCAATAATGGCGGCAGCTTTGAATGGCTCGACACCATGGGCATGACGGTCCCCGGCCCAACCCCCGCCAGCCATACGGGCGGCTATATCCAGCGGTTTGACCTCAAGACCGGAGAAATCCGCGTCCTTTATACCGAGTGCGATGGCAAGAGGCTGGTCGGACCCAATGATCTGGTGTTCGATAAGCAGGGCGGGTTCTGGTTTACCGACCATGGCTGTTCAACGCCTGAGGGGCGCAAGTTCGGGGCGATCTATTATGCCCAGCCCGATGGCTCTAGCATTAAGCGCGTTCAGGGCCATTTCGTCTCGCCCAATGGGGTTGGTCTCTCGCCCGATGAAAAGACCGTCTATATGGCTGATACCAATCTGGGCAGGCTGTGGGCGTTCGATCTGAGCGCGCCGGGCGTAGCGGTCGAGCCACCGCCCTTTCAGCCTGCGCGGGTCGTGCACAATCTGCCCGGTTTCCAGCTTCTGGACAGTCTGGCGGTTGAGGCCAGCGGCAAGGTCTGTGTCGCCACGATTATCAATGGCGGCATTACCGTATTTGACGAAGACGGCACCACCGAGCATTTCGCCTTTCCAGACCTGATCGTGACCAATATCTGTTTTGGCGGGGCCGATATGCGCGATGCCTGGATCACGGCGTCTGGCACGGGCAAGCTCTATAAGTGCCGCTGGCCGCGTCCGGGCTTGAAGCTCAATTTCAATGCCTAAATCAGCTTAAGCATCCCAGCCCAGATCGGCCTGCCCGCGCAGTATGGCCTCGGTCTGGGCGGTATGCCCGCCGCTTGGGCGCTCGTGCAGGACCAGGGCTGGCAAGAGCACAAGCGGTGCCTTGCCGGTCTTGATCGCCCGCACCAAGACCCGCTTGGCGGGCGTGTCGCTAAAGGGCTGGATCGGGCGGATGCGGACGCTGCCCGCCTTGGGCGCAATCAGGCCCAGAATATCGCCCAGTCGGTCAGCCCGGTGGATCAGGGTCACGGTGCCGCCCTCTTTCAAGCTCTTGAGCAAAAACGCGATCCAGGCGCTCAGGCCATCCTCGGCCATATAGGCGCCAAGACGGCTGGCATCGGGCGCGCGCAGGCGCGAGGCGTCATCGAAAAATGGCGGATTGCACAGGGCCGCATCAAATGGGGCCTGGCCCAAGGCCTCTAGGTTGGTTGGTAAGGCCGCCTCCAGGATCTGGACCCGGTCTTGCAAGCCATTTAAGCCGATATTGACTTGGCCAAGGGCGGCGGCGGCTGGATCGCGCTCTATCCCGAAAAACAGGCTTTGCGGACGCCGCACGGCCGCCGCCAGCAAGGCCCCGCCGACGCCGCATCCGGCCTCGATCACCCGCGCCTGTGGCCCGCTGTCGCAGGCCGCTGCCAGCAAGGCCGCATCAAGCCCGACCCGGTAGCCCAGGCGGGGCTGGCGCAGGATTACGCGCCCGTTCAGGACCGTGTCCTGGGACCAGTTTGGCTCTGTGTCGGGACCAGCTTGCGTATTCAGATCGGTTTGGGTCATGGCTTGGCCATTTCTAGACTTGTGCTGACAACGTCCCTGACCTATCCCGCAAGCCTTGTCCATCGCAACGGGTCTTGGCATATAGGCCCGGCACATTGTGATCGTGACCGTTTTGATTTGCCGCAGTGTAACCAGGAGCCTGATTTTGGACGTCGCCAACGTCGCATCCCGACCTATCGGCTCTGTGGATCGCCTTGTGCGGATGGCTGCGCAGGACATGGCGGGCGTGGACAGGCTGATCACGCTGCGGATGGACAGTCCCGTTCCGGTGATCCCGGCCTTGGCCGAGCATTTGATTGCGGCGGGCGGCAAGCGCCTGCGACCGCTGCTGACCGTGGCTGCGGCGCGGCTGTGTGATCCGGCGGCCAGTGCGCCGGACGGGTCTTTAAAGCTCGCCGCCGCCGTTGAGTTCATCCATACCGCCACCTTGCTGCATGATGATGTGGTTGATGGCAGCACCCTGCGCCGGGGCAAGATTGCCGCGCATCTGATCTGGGGCGGATCGTCCAGCGTTCTGGTCGGCGACTTCTTGTTTGCCCGGGCGTTTGAATTGATGGTCGAGACCGGCTCCCTGCGCGCCCTCAATATTCTGGCCCATGCCTCTAGCGTGATTGCCGAGGGCGAGGTCTTGCAACTGACCCGCTCGCACGATCTGACCCTGGATCAGGCGACCTATTTGCAGATCATCCAGGCCAAGACCGCAGAATTGTTTGCAGCCGCTGCCGAGGCAGGGGCGGTGGTGGTCGGGGCCAGCGAGGCCAAGGTCCAGGCCCTGCGCGCTTATGGGCTCAATCTGGGGCTGGCGTTTCAATTGGCCGATGATGTTTTGGATTATGGTGGCACGACATCCGATCTGGGCAAGAATGCCGGGGATGATTTTCGTGAGGGCAAGGCGACCTTGCCCCTGCTCTTGGCCATGGCCCGGACAGGTTCTGACGAGGTCGAGTTCTGGCAGCGCACGGTTGGCGATCTAAAGCAAACCGATGCTGATTTTATTCGGGCCAGGGACTTGGTGCTTCGGTCGGGCGCTCTGGATACCTGCCTCGATCTGGCCATGGATTATGCCGCCCAGGCCAAGGCTGCCCTCGCTGAGTTTGACAATAATGACTGGCGTCAGTCGCTAGAGGCCCTGGCCGATTTCGCCGTCAGCCGTCTGGCTTGATGATGGCCCAGGGCTAAGCCTTCGGTCCAGCCAGGCCCATAGGCCAATCGCCGATATGACCCCCAGGCTCAATAGACCCGCCTGCCAGCCTGAGGGCGCGCGTTCGGCGGCCAAGCCTGCGAGGCTATAGGCACCCGTTAGCCCCCAAAACCTTAAGGCCAGTGCGCCATGGCCTGGATGGGCCAACAGCCAGCGTTGAAACACATGGTCCCGATGCGCCTGCCACAAGACCTTGCCCGCCCGCTGGCGCTTTAAAAGCGTCAAGAGCACATCGGTCAGCAGGGGCAGGCAGGCCATCACCACAGGATAGGGCGATAGGCCCGGCTGGGCGGGGCCAGTGCTGGCCAAGACCGCCAGACCCGCAACCATAAAGCCGGAAAACAGCGCCCCGGCATCGCCTTGAAACACACGTCCGCCCGGCAGGTTCCAAGGCAGGAAGCCAAGCCCAGCTGCGGCGCAGATCAGGGCCGCCAGCCCTAGGCCTGGCTGGCTGTGACCAAGCCCAAGGCCAAGTCCAGCCTGACCCAAGAGCACAATAATGGCGGCGCCCGGCGACAGACCGTTGGAGCCGTCTATGAAATTGAACGCATTGACCACCACCACAATCCAAAGCGCTGTACCCAAAACACCCAGTATCGGACCGAGATTGAGGCTAAGGCCGGGGGCAAGGGGTAGGGCGTCTATGTGGGCGCCAAACACGGCAAAGGCCAAGGCAAACAGGACCTGAAGCGCCAACTTAATGCGCGGGCCAAGATCGAGCACATCATCCAGGGCGCCGAACAAGCCGGTCCCGGCCGCGAGCGCGAGCAGGAGTGTCAATCCAGGAACGGCCAAGCCGAGCACCGCTAGGCCCAGACACGTGCCCAGAATGATGCCCAGACCCGCCGAGGTCGGTGTAGGGGCCTGATGGTTTCGCCTGCGATCGGGCCGGTCGACCGGACCCCAGACGGCCACAAGGGCGGTAACCACAAAACTGGCCACCGCCGCTGTGATCAAGGCGGGCAGGGCATGGGCCAACATGCCCTTTTAGAGCAAGGCGGCGCAGAAGCGCTGAATACGGCTGCAAGCGTCTTCCAAGACCTCGGTCGATGTCGCATAGGAGATGCGGAAGAAGGGCGACAGGCC
>JBIIZD010000130.1:0-5760 GCA_044346445.1 Caulobacteraceae bacterium | reverse complement strand
TACCCGTATACAACCGCGCCAACTGGCTGCGAACCGGAGCGTCAATATGGGCGGTCAAGGCGGCCGTGATCAGGGCGGCGCTCTGGCGGCGCGGCAATAGGCCGGTGTTGGGCAGGGTCTGTGTCGCCGCAGTCAGCCGGGCCAAGACGCCTTGGCGTTCAGGATCATTTGGCCCTTTTGCCAGGGTCAGCATGGCATCGAGCAGGAGGCTTTCGTCGGTCGCTATATCGCCAGGCAGGCTCTGACGAAGCGCCTCGCCTGAGGCCGTATCGCCGGTGATCAAAGCCGCCGTCGCCAAGAGCACAGGCGCATTGGTCGGGGCATTGGCCTTGACCAGGCTGGCGATCTGCGGCGCCGTCAGCCGGGCCAGGGCAATGAAATCGGGCAGGCCTTGGGCGCGCTTTAGCAGATTGGTGACAATCTGATCGCGCAAGCCTAGGTCATTGGTGTCGCGGCCAATAGCCAGAAGGCGCGCTTCGGCCAGGGTGCCTTGGGTCGTCAAGAGCGCGGCAATATCAAGCGGTGGTGGCGGCGGCTGAGTGCCGTCGGCATCAAGCGGTGGCAGGGCGAGCTGGGAGGGGACCTGATCAAATACGCTAGTGACGCTGGCACCAAACCGCATGGCGCGGCCAGCGGCCAAGAGCCTAAGGCCAGGTTCGGTTGCCGGGTCTCGCGCCAGGGCAATCGCGATCGCGGCTGGGGCAGTCGATATTGCGGTCGTAAGATCAAGACCAAGTGTCCGCGACAGGGCCAGATCCAGACCGGATCGCAGTGAAGCGCCTGTTTTGGCCGAGCCGCCCGCGAGGAGCTGCCCCATCAGACGGGCAAAGACCGGGTCTGGCCTTTGCGCCTCGGCAAGGCCAAGGGTCAGGCCAGCAGCGGCAGTCTGACCGTTCAGGGCCTGACAATAGCTGCGCAGTCTTAGCCAGAACGGATCATCGCGGTTGCGGCTTAGCGCCTCTGATAGGGCGCATGCCCGGTCCGAATGGCCCAGAATCAAGCCAGATTCCGCCTGAATCTGGGCAAGCGCCGGGCTGCTCGTCCCACCGGGCGTGCGGTCGATCATGTCCTCAACCCCTGCGGCGTCGCCAAGGGCCAATAGCGCCCCAAGGCGTGCGGCGGCGAGGTCGAGATCGGCCGATGCGCCTTGCGGGGCCTTGGCGCCAGTTGCCAAAAGCTGCCGCGCCACAGCGCTGCCGGCCGGAGACAGTGGGCGTTTTGCGATCTGAGGCAGGATATCGCGGGCCATGTCGGCGGCGCTGCCGGTCCAGACCTCGACATCAAGCCCAGTATCGCGCGCGCCTGCGGAAAACACATCGGGTGCGGTCAAGGATTGAACCTGAACCGGCGCTTGGCTCGGTTGCGGTATAGGCCCAGATTCTGGCTCTGATTTTGGTCCTGCCGCCTGCTGGGCCGGTTCAGACTCTGGCGGCGGCGTTTGTGCAAGCACAGGGGCCAAGCCAAAAAGACAAAACACCAAGGCTAGTCCTGAGGTTTTCAACATTGGCAAGTTTCCTTCAGCGCAGCATGGTCTAACCGGTTCATATGGCACAAAAGTGTTAAAGCGGCTTAAGCTAGGCAAGGTGTTTTGGTCGTACTTGGTGATCGGCTTGGCTTAGACGGGTTTTTTCGTATATCTTATAAGCTCAATGAAAAAGTGTCTCCCTTTGGTTGGACTGATTTTAATGGCCGGTGGCGTCGGGCAGGGCCAGCCGTGAGCGTGCCAGCCTTGCGTCTGGATCGGCCTGTGGCCCTGGTTGGGCTGATGGGTGCGGGCAAGTCGAGTGTCGGAAGGCGGCTCGCGGCGGCGCTGGGCGTGCCGTTTCGCGATTCCGATGATGAGGTCGAGCTGGCGGCGGGACAATCTGTTAGCGACATATTCACAAGCCTGGGCGAGCCAGCCTTTCGCGAAGGTGAGCGGCGGGTCATTGCGCGGCTATTGGACGATCCCCCGCATATATTGGCCACAGGCGGCGGTGCCTTTGTCAATGAACAGACCCGCCAGTTGATCAAGGACAAGGCCATTTCGGTTTGGCTCAAGGCCGATATTGAGGTTTTGGCGCGCCGGGTTGGCCGCAAGGATACCCGGCCGCTGCTGCGCGATAAGGACCCACGCAAGGTGTTGCAAGGTCTGGCTGAGGTGCGCAATCCCATCTATGCGCAGTCTGATATAGTGGTTGAAACTGGCGATACGCCGCACCAGGCCTCGGTCGATGCGGTCCTGAAAGCCCTTAGTGCTTGGCATGAGGCCCGAAAACCATGACCCGGACAAGCATTGCAGTGGGCCTGGCTGGGCGGGCCTATGACGTGGTGATAGGCCATGGCCTGATTGACGGAGCAGGGGCAGAGATTGCGCCATTTTGTCCGGCGCGCCGGGTAGCGCTGGTGGCTGATGCCGCTGTTCAGGCCCTGCATGGCGCGCGGCTTGTCCGGTCGCTGGAGGCGGGCGGTCTTAGGGTGGATGTGATTACGGTTGCGCCGGGCGAAGCCTCGAAAAGCTTTGAGGGCCTTGCGACCTTGAGCGATCAATTGCTGGCGCTTGGGCTGGACCGGGGCGACTTGATTATCGCTTTTGGCGGCGGCGTGGTGGGCGATCTGGCAGGCTTTGCCGCGGCCATCTATAAGCGCGGCATTGATTTTGTTCAGATCCCGACCACCCTTTTGGCCCAGGTCGATTCGTCTGTGGGTGGCAAGACCGCGATTGATACGCCGCGCGGCAAGAATCTGATCGGGGCCTTTCATCAGCCACGGCTGGTACTGGCGGACTTGAGTGTTTTGCACACGCTCAATGACCGCGAAATGCGGGCCGGATATGCCGAGGTGCTGAAATACGGGCTTTTGGGCGATGCGGCGTTTTTCGATTGGCTGGAGGCGCATACAGGCTCTGTGCTGGCACGCCAACCAGATGCCCTGGGCCAGGCCGTGGCGCATTGCGTGGCTATGAAGGCGCAGATTGTCGCTGAGGACGAGCGCGAATCAGGACGCCGGGCCTTGCTGAATCTGGGCCATACATTTGGCCATGCACTGGAGGCCGAGATCGGCTTTGACGGCGCATTATTGCATGGCGAGGCCGTGGCCATAGGCTGTGCCCAGGCGTTTCGGTTTTCCGCCGCTCAGGGGCTTTGCCGTCCGCAAGATGCGGCACGCGTCGAGCAGGTGATTGCGGCCAGTGGCCTGCCAACCCGGCTGGCCGGTTTGCCCGGTATGCCGTTTGCCGCTGGGGATCTGCTGGCGCATATGCAACAGGACAAGAAGGCTGAAGGTGGCAAGCTGACCTTTATTCTGGCCAAGGCAATTGGTGCAGCCTTTACCGCCAAGGCCGTCGATTCCCAGGCCGTGTTTGAGTTTCTCGTCAGTGAAGGGGCCAGGCCATGACCGCTGCCTTGATCGTCATTATTCCCGTTATCATCGCCCTATTGAGCCTGTCGGCGATCTTTTCGGCGGCAGAAACCTCTTTGACCGGGGCCAGCCGCGGGCGGATGCACCAGTTGGAGCGCGAGGGCGACCGGGCAGCGGGGCGCGTAAACAAGCTGATCTCGGATCAGGAAACCATGATTGGCTCGGTGCTGCTGGGCAATAATCTGATCAATATCCTGGCCTCAGCCCTGGCAACTGAAGTGCTGACCAGCTCCATCCCTGGGGCCTGGGGCGTGGTGGCGGCGACCGGCATTATGACGGTCATGGTGCTGGTGTTTGCCGAGGTCCTGCCCAAGACCTTGGCGATCAGCCGCCCCGATGATGTGGCGCGCGCCCTGTCGGCCCCGACCTTGATCGTGGTCAAGCTGTTTGGCCCGGTGGTGTTTGCTGTGCAGTTTTTTGTGCGCCAGACCTTGCGGGTGTTTGGTATCAATATTGACATGGCCGTCGATGTTCTGGCCGCCCACGAGGAAATCCGTGGCGCGGTGGAGTATCACCACTCCGAAGGTCTGGTCGAAGAGCGCGACCGTCGGATGCTGGGCGGGGTGCTGGACCTGTCGGATATGGATGTGTCCGAGATTATGGTTCATCGCAAAAATATCGCCATGCTGGACATGGACCTGTCGCCGCGCGAACTGGTGGCTGAGGCCTTGAAGGCTGCCAATACGCGCCTTCCGGTCTATCGCAATGATGCGGAAAACATTGTCGGGGTCCTGCACGCCAAGGACCTGCTGCGCGCGCTTGCAGCGGCAGAGGGCAAGGTCGATGCGATTGATATTGCCGCGATTATTCGTGAGCCCTGGTTTATTCCCGACACCACAAACCTGAAAGATCAGCTCAATGCCTTTTTGAAACGGCGCAGTCATTTTGCCTTGGTGGTTGACGAATACGGTGCCTTGCAAGGTCTGGTGACTCTTGAGGACATTCTCGAAGAAATCGTCGGCGAGATTGATGACGAGCATGATGCGACCGTTCAGGGGGTGCGCCGGCAGGCCGATGGTGCGATCCATGTCGATGGCTCGGTGACGATTCGCGACCTCAATCGGGCCATGGACTGGGACCTGCCCGATAATGAGTGGGTGACGGTGGCAGGTCTTGTGATCCATGAGGCCCAGACCATTCCAGAGCCAGGCCAGACCTTCATCTTTCATCACCACCGTTTCCAGATCTTGCGTCGCCAACGCAATCAGATCACAGCCTTGCGCGTTAGTCCGCGCCTAGATGTGGCTCAACAAGCCTAGGCCCGACCTCAAGGCCCGGTGGGGCCTGAGGCGCGAATCGACAGGGCATGGACGGGGTGGGCGAGTTCTTCCTTCAGCACGGTCATGATCATGCGATGGCTGGCCACCAGGCTGGTCTTTGCAAAGGCTGAGGCGACGATTTTAATCGTGAAATGACTTTCGCCGCCCTCGCGCGCGCCGGAGTGTCCGGCATGTTTGTCGGAATCATCGATGATTTCCAAGCTTTCTGGCGAAAAAGCCGCTACAAGCTTGGCCCTCATGCTATCGGCGACCGCGCCCATCAACAGTTCCTTTCGCTGCGACACAAAAAAACGTGTCGTCAATCCTTGAATGACAAAACTTCACAAGCATACTCATACCATGGCCCGAGATTTCAGTTACAAACCAAAATTCGTCGATATCCGCGTTCGCCCGCCTAAGGAAGGTGAAAGCGCCAATGCGCGTGAAGATGACGTTAACCGGCTTAAGCCTGGCGAAAAAAAATGTGATTGGCCCGGCTGTATCGTGGCCGGTCAGACCAAGGCGCCCAAATCGCGCGACATGCTGAACGAGCACTACTGGTTCTGCGTGCGCCATGCGGGCGAGTATAATAAGAGCTGGGACTTTTTCGCCGGCATGACTGAGGCCGATATGCGCAAGGCGCAGGAAGATCGCTTTACCGGTGGTCGTCCGACCTGGTCATTCAAGGCCTCAGCCAATAGCCGCGAGGCCGCCGCCAAGATCAAGGCCCAGGGGCCTGAGGACCTTACCGATCCGCTTGGCGTGTTTAGTGCCTCTAAACGCAAGGCAGCCCAGGCGGCCGAAGCGGCAAACCACACCCATCAGCGCCGCCTTGGCAAGATCGAGCGGGCGGCCATGTCCGATCTGGATCTCGATGCCAATGCCGATGGCGCGACCATTCGCGCCCGCTATACCGAAATGCTGCGCCGGTTCCACCCGGATGTGAATGGCGGCGACCGGACAGCCGAAGATAAGTTGCAGCGCGTGATCAAGGCCTATAAGACGCTAAAGGCTGCGGGCCTGGCCTAGGCCAAGAGGCCTTGGCCGGGGTGGATCAATTCTAGGAGTCGGACATGCGTTTGAGGTCACTAGGACTTGCCCT
>JBIIZD010000041.1:0-22262 GCA_044346445.1 Caulobacteraceae bacterium | reverse complement strand
CGATGTCGCAAAGGCCATTTGCGACAAGATGATCCGCCGTCATCCGCATGTGTTTGGCGATGCCAGCGCGCGCAATTCGGCCGAGCAGACCGAGGCCTGGGAGGTAATCAAGGCGGGTGAGCGGGCCGCCAAGGGCAAGGCGCTAAGCCTGCTCGATGATGTTCCAGCTAGCCTGCCGGCCATGACCCGCGCCGTCAAGCTGACCCGCCGCGCCGCCCGCGTCGGCTTTGACTGGCCCACAGCCGCCGAGGTGGTTGACAAGCTGCGCGAAGAACTGGCCGAGCTGGAGGTCGAGATTGAGGCTGGCGATCAGGACAAGGCGCGTGAAGAGCTGGGTGATCTGTTATTCGTCATCGCAAACCTGGCCCGCAAGCTCGATATTGAACCCGAAGACGCCTTGCGCAGCGCCAATGCCAAGTTCATTAGACGCTTTAATTACATAGAAAAATCTTTATCAAACCAAGGCCTTAGCCCAGAAAAGTCGAGTCTTGTTGAGATGGATAATCTTTGGAATGCGGCCAAGGCGATTGATAAGGCCGCCGCCAAGGCCTAGCGCCTATTGAACCAGAGCGTTTGGAAAGCTGCGCGCAAAGCGGCCAAGCGCCTGAGGGTCAAGCCGGACCCGCAAAACAACATCGCCTTCTTCATTATCGGTGCGCCGAATAATGCGGCCATGGCGATAGAGCCAGGCCAGGGCCTGACCATCGCCGCTCGGCAAGGTGACATCGGCCTCATCGCCGGTATCGACATGATCGGCAACGATCTGTTTAAGCCGCTCTAGTCCCTCGCCGGAAACGGCTGAAACAGCCACGGCCAGCGGGCCAGTGCCCTCGTCCGAGCGCAGGGTCCGTGCCAGAACTGCGCCGCGCTCTTCGCTATCGAGCAGGTCAATCTTGTTCCAGACCTCGATCAGCACCCGGTCACTATCAGGACCAAGCTTGATCTGGGCCAGCACCAGCTCGACATCGGCGGCCTGGGCATCGCTGTCTGGATTGGCAATATCGCGCACATGCAAGATCACATCGGCCTCCTGCACCTCTTCCAAGGTGGCGCGGAAGGCCTCGACCAGTTCGTGCGGCAGGTCCGAAATAAAGCCCACCGTGTCGGACAGTATGGCTGAACGCCCTCCGGGCAAGCGCAGGCTGCGCAAGGTGGGGTCAAGCGTGGCAAACAGCATGTCTTCGGCCATGACCTCTGCCTCGGTCACGCGATTGAACAGGGTCGATTTGCCAGAATTGGTATAGCCGACCAGGGCAATGGTCGGGGTTGGGGTGCGCTTGCGTGAGGCCCGGTGCAGATTGCGCGTGCGTCGCACCTCTTCCAACTCGCCCTTCAGCTTGCGGATCTTGTCGGCGATCAGGCGGCGGTCGGTTTCGATCTGGGTTTCACCGGGACCGCCCATGACACCCATGCCGCCGCGTTGGCGCTCAAGGTGGGTCCAGGTGCGCACAAGCCGCGACTTTTCATAATTCAGACGCGCCAGTTCGACCTGCAACCGGCCCTCGCGCGTGCGGGCGCGGCGGGCAAAGATTTCCAAGATCAGGCCGGTGCGGTCCAGCACCTTGACCTGCCAGGTCTTTTCCAGATTGCGCTGTTGAACCGGCGTTAGGGCATCATCAATCACCACGACACTGGCACCCAGATCGGCAATCTGATCGCCAATCTCGATAATCTTGCCCTTGCCAAACAAGGTTGCCGGTATGGCGGTGCGCAGCGGCGTTAGCTGGGCGCCGACAATGGCCAGGTCCAGCGCCTCAGCCAGACCGACAGCCTCTTCGAGCCGCGCCTGTGGCTCGCGCGGACTCGACGAGCCGCCCTTGGCCGCATAGCGACCATGGCCTCGTGCAGGATGAATGACTAGGGCGGCCTGAACCTCAGGCGAGCGGTCAGTAGCTTGGTCTGTCAATCTTCGCCGTCTTGATCAAATTCGGGTTCATACAGCTGAACCGGTTGCGACGGCATAATGGTCGAAATAGCGTGTTTGTACACTAATTGAGATTGACCATCGCGCCGCAGCAGCACGCAAAAATTATCAAACCAGCTGACCACGCCCTGAAGCTTGACCCCATTGACCAGAAAAATGGTCAGGGGCGTGCGGGTCTTGCGGACGCTGTTGAGGAATGTGTCTTGCAGGTTTTGTTTCTTGTCATTGGACATGGCCTTAATGACCCTTTTTGCTAAGTCTATCGAGGGCAATGCACCCCCACACACAAGGTCTGGCACCCTAAGTCGTGGAGCACCTCGCCGCATCCATATATAGGGCCCTTAGACGCAGGCTCAAAGGCCCGGCCTTTCCATTACCAATGATAACTTCATCAATTTTTACAATGGGCAGAATAAAAGCCGAGGCTGCGGTCAAAAACGCCTCCTTGGCCTGTTTGGCCTCGTCAACCGTGAACGGCTTTTCGCTGAACGCTATGCCTTGGTCTTTTAGGTGCGCGATCAAGGTGGCGCGGGTAACGCCGTGCAGGATATTGGCCTGGGTATCGCGGGTGCGCAGGGTGCCGGAGGCATCCAAGATCCAGGCATTGGTCGAGGCCCCTTCGGTCACCAGACCCAGATCATCGACAAACCAGGCTTCTTCGGCCCCCGCCGCCTTGGCCCTTGTCTTGGCAATGGCATTCGGCAAGAGGCCGACCGTCTTGATATCGCACCGGCCCCAGCGATTATCGGGATGGGTAATGACGCTGACCCCCTTGGCCGCCTTGGCATCGAGCGCTGCAAAATCAACGGGCTTGGTGGTCAGGACAAGGGTTGGCGAGGGTGCAGGATCAGGAAAGGGGTGGTCGCGCTTGGCCACACCCCGGCTGATTTGGAGATAGACCGCCCCGTCCGTGATCCGGTTCAGCCGCAAGAGCTGGCAAATCACCATGCGCAGTGCGGGCCTGGACATGGGCTGGGGCATGGATAGTTCTGACAGGCTACGATCCAGCCGATCAAAATGGCCCTTGGCATCGGCCAATTTGCGATCAAAGACGGCGAAATACTCATAAACCGCATCGGCAAACTGAAAGCCGCGATCTTCGATATTCACGCCAGCCTGATCTTGCGGCAGATAGCGGCCATTGACATAGGCATAGCGGCTCATACCTCGTCCTCCTCATCGCCCACCCGCAAGGTGCTCAGGCCCAGGGATTTGAGCTTGCGATGCAGGGCCGAGCGCTCCATGCCGATAAAGCTGGCTGTGCGCGAAATATTGCCGCCAAACCGCATGATCTGGGCATTGAGATATTCGCGCTCAAACACTTCACGCGCATCGCGCAGAGGCAGGGCAATAATCCGCTCTGAATTCAGAGACCCTGCATGGCCCGATGACGCGACCTCGGATGGCAGCATCTGGGCCGTGATCGGCTCTGCCGGGTCGCCGGTGGCGAGAATCAGCAGGCGCTCGATATTATTGCGCAACTGACGCACATTTCCCGGCCAGTCATGGACCTGCAAGGTGGCAATGGCGTCTTCGGCTAGGCTGCGCCGAGGCAAGCCCGTGGCATCACTGATCGCGGCAATGAAATACCCGACCAGATCGGCTATGTCCTCGCGCCGCTCAGACAGGCCAGGAACCCTGACAGGCACGACATTGAGCCGGTGGAACAGGTCTTCACGGAACCGGCCCGCCTCGATCTCCTGGCGCAGATTGCGCGCAGTGGAGGATATGACCCGCACATCGACCTGCACATCGGTGGTGCCGCCAACGCGGCGGAACCTTTGGTCCACCAGCACCCGCAATATCCGCCCCTGGGTTTCTCGCGGCATGTCGGCGATCTCGTCCAGATAAAGCGAGCCGCCATGAGCGCGTTCAAACACGCCAATTCGGCTGGGACGGCCGCCCTCGCCTTCTTCGCCAAACAGTTCCAGATCAATCCGGTCAGGGGTCATGCCCGCAGCGGCTATGGCGACAAACTCATTGCCAGAGCGCGGACTGGCATCATGGATCATCCGCGCCACCAATTCCTTGCCAGAGCCCGGCGGTCCAGCGATCAGTATGCGGCTGTTTGCGGCGGCGATCTTGCCGATCAACTGGCGCAATTGCTGGGCGGCGGCCGACTGGCCAATAAAGCCGTCCGGAGCTAGGGTTTGCTGACGAAGACGCCGATTTTCCCGCTTAAGCGCCGCCGATTCCAGCGCCCTTTGCACCACCAACACCAGCCGATCCGACTTGAATGGCTTTTCAAGGAAATCATAAGCGCCGCGCCGGATCGCACTGACGGCGGTTTCAATATTGCCGTGGCCAGAAATCATGACCACGGGCAGGTCTTCGTCCAGCCCCTTGATCATGTCGAGCAGTTCCAGCCCGTCCATGCCGCCGCCCTGCATCCAGATATCGAGCACCAGCAAGGACGGCTTGCGCGCACTAATGGCCGCCAGCGCCGCATCGGCATCGGGCGCAGTGCGCACCGCATAGCCCTCGTCGGCCAGAATACCGGCCACCAGGTCGCGTATATCGGCCTCATCATCAACAATCAGAATATCAGCTGCCACTTGTGCCTCGTTCAAAGGTCTGGGACGTTGGGGTTTGGGAAGCGTTTGCGTAGTTAAACCTCAATCGGGTACAGGCCCCCGGTCGTTGGGCGGCGTCGCCCAGGATCAAGAGGCCGCCATGTTCTTCCATCACCCGTTTGACAATGGCCAGGCCAAGGCCCGTGCCTTTCTCGCGCGTGGTGACATAGGGCTCGGTCAGACGATCGCGGTCCTTGGACGGCAGACCAATGCCATTGTCCTCGATCTCAAAACTTAAAGCATCGTCGTCAAGTACCAAGCGCGCGATGATCTTGCCTTGAAGGCCTGGCTCGTCCTGACGCCGGGCGGCAATCGCCTCGCCCGCATTCTTTAGCAGATTGGTCAAGGACTGGCCGATCATGCGGCTGTCACAGACAAGCTTCACAGGTCCCGGCGGAGCTTGCAGAGCAATCTCGGTTTCTGGATCAGCGACCCTTTGCGCAAACACAGCCTGGCTCAAAAGCTCGCTGGCATCACATTGGCTAAACTGCGGCGCTGGCATACGGGCAAAGCCGGAAAACTCGTCGACCATGCGGCCAATATCGCCGACCTGGCGGATAATGGTTTCGGTGCAGCGGTCAAAGGTTTCCAGATCGCTGGTAATCTCGCTGCGATATTTGCGCCGCAAGCGCTCGGCCGATAGCTGGATGGGGGTTAAGGGGTTCTTGATCTCATGGGCAATCCGGCGGGCCACATCACGCCATGCCGCATTGCGTTGGGCCGCGACCAGTCGGGTAATATCGTCAAAGGTCAGCACCATGCCGCCTTCAGGCAGGCTGGAGGCGCGCACCCTGAGCCTCAGGGTCTGGGCTCCGCGTTCCAGATCAATCTCCTGCTCAGCCTCGCCGCGCATTTCCTTGGCCGTGATGCGGACGGGCAAGAATTCTGGCGCGACCGTGTCCAAGGCCTGGCCTAGGCCAGTATCAGGATCAAGCTGAAGAAACCGCATGGCCTGAAGATTGGCCGCCGAGATCGCGCCGGTGGCATCCAGCCCGATCACACCAGCACTGACGCCGGACAAGACGGTTTCAATAAATTGGCGGCGGGTTTCGGCATCTAGGCTGGCGGCCTTAAGAGCTGTCTGTTGATCGCCCAAATCCTTGGTCATGCGGTTAAAGGCCTGGGACAGGACCTCAATCTCGGCAGGCGCCTTGCCTAGGGCAACGCGGGCCGACAGATCACCGCCCGCAACCTGGTCAGCCGCCTTGACCAGGGCCGCAATGGGCGTTGAAATTGCAGACGCGGCCGCCATGCCCAGCCACACCGCCCCCACCAGCACCAGCAAGACCGTCTGTCCATAACTCAAGGCAAACACAGTCTTGATCCGCGCCCGGTTGGACTCGGCGTCGCGGTAATCAATCACCGATTGGTTGGACTGGAACAGCCTTTGCATCAGGCCGCGCTCGACATAGCGGGCTGTGTATAAATAGGCATCGTCATAGGCTTTTAGCCGATAAACCGCACGAAACAGGTTTTCGGACGCAAACGGGCGCATGACAATCTCGCCATTATCAGCGGACGCCATGGTCTGGGGCGGCGGTGCCAGATAAGGCGGCGCATTAGGCGATTCCGCCCGTGCCAGAATGCGGCCCTGACGGTCGATGACATAAACCGCCGGAAACGCCCGAAAGGTCGCCTGCGCCTGAAGATAGTTGGAATAGGCCACGGGCGATTCCGCAAGCTTTCCAGAGACGACATTCAGGTCGCTGGCCAGTGCACCCATCTCGCTCTGAATATAGCGTTGCTGTTCGTTCAAATAGGCATTGGCAAAGGCGGCCCCGTTTTCCACCGCCGTGCGCACCCGCATATTGAACCAGTTATCGACGCCCTGATTGACCAGAAGGCCAAAAAAGATCGCAACGATCACGGCAGGGGCCACGGCTGCGGCGGCAAACAGGGCGACAAAACGCAGGTGAAGCCGCGATCCGGCATCGCTGGACCGTGCGACAAGCTTCCAGACCCGCCAGGCCATGACGGCGACCAGACCCAGGATCAGCAACAGATTGCCGATCAGCAGGCCCAGCACCACCCGGCTGGCTGGCCCAATCGGACCCGAGCCTGGCGCTGCCGAGGTCAGGGAAACTGCCAGAACGGTTAATATAGCCGCAAGGCTATAGCCGATCACGAACCGAGCCCGGCCCAAACCGGCCAGCCCGCTAACCGCGCGCTGAAACAGCCGTGGGCGATCTTGGCCTGCAAAATGTGCGTCGTCAGACAACATGGATAAATACTAGAGGATGGTGTGCCCTAATTTCAACACCCATGTTGCTTTTTGGCGTCAGGTTACATCTTATTTACCCAGGGGTGTGGGTGATGTTCAGCAAACTAGCGTTTAGCCCCAGTGATTTCGACGCCCAGGTCCAGTATCTTTTTTCGCAGGGTATTGCGGTTCAGGCCTAGGATTTCTGCGGCGCGGACCTGATTGCCGCGCGTAGCGGCAAGGGTAAGCTTGATCAAGGGCACCTCAATCTCATTGAGAATGCGATCATAAAGACCGTTGGCCGGTATGCCTTCGGGCTGATCGGCGAAATATCGGCTCAGATGGCGCTCGACCAGGGCGGAAAGCGACAATGCGGCCTGATCCTCGACGATCTGTGGCGTGTGCTCATGCAGTTCTCGATCGATAATGCGGGCCGTGATCAGGTCTTCGGTATAAAGCGCACAGATGCGCCGGATCAGGTTCTCCAGTTCTCGGACATTGCCAGGCCAGGCGTGTGCCTTCAGACGCTCCAGCGCGTTTTGATCAATCGCTTTTGACGGCAAACCCTCGCGATTGGCGCGCAGCAGGAATGAGCGGGCCAAGTCTGGAATATCATCTGTGCGTTCGCGCAAGGCGGGCAGGCGGATCGAGGCAACGTTCAGGCGGAAAAACAGGTCTTCGCGAAACAGGCCCTGTTGGATAAGGCTGCGCAGGTCGCGATTGGTGGCGGCAATAATGCGCACATTGGGGCGGCGATTAGTCCTGGGGTTCAGGGCCGTCTCTGACCCGTCAATAACCCGCAAAAGCCTGGTCTGGGCATCAAGCTGAAGATCGCCGATCTCGTCGAGAAACAGCGTGCCGCCATCGGCCTCGACCAGCTTGCCAATATCGCCCTCATCCTTGCCAAACAGCTCAGACTCCACCCGCTCACGCGGCGTGGCGGCAAGATTGAGCACGACAAACCGGCCATCGCGGCGACGGCCAAGATCATGCAAGGCGCGTGCGACCAGTTCCTTACCCGTTCCAGATTCCCCAAGAATAAGCGTGGTCAGGTCCGCGCCAACCAGTTTGGCGATGGTGCGATACACCTCCTGCATCGGGGCCGAGCGGCCAATCAGGGGCAGGCGCTCATCGCGCAAGGCCCGGGCCTGGGCCTTGGAGGCCTCGCTGTCTGCTGGCTGTGACAAGGCGCGCTTGGCCGCATTGGTCATGTCATCAAGATCAAACGGCTTTGGGATATACTCAAACGCGCCCGTCTCGGCGGCATTGACCGCCGTCAGCAGGGTGTTTTGTGCGCTCATGACAATGATGGGCAGTTTTGGCCGCGCCTTGCGTATACGCGGCAAGACATCGAACACGTTTTCGTCTGGCATAACCACGTCTGTGATCACCAGATCGCCCTCCCCGTCCATTACCCATTTCAGCAAGGTGGTGGCATTGCCGGTCGCCCTGACCTGATAGCCAAGGCGGCTAAAGGCTTGGCTGAGAACCAGCCGGATCGAGGCATCGTCATCGGCGATCAGGATCTTGTGGTGGGAAGACATGAGGTGGCTTTCAATAACAAATCAAAACGCGCTAGGGCTCGATGGGCAGCAAGACCCGAAACGTGGTGCGACCCGGCTGGGACTCAAAATCAATCAAGCCGCCGTGGGCCGTGACCTGCTTGGCAACCAAAGCCAGGCCAAGGCCCGCGCCAAACGTCTTGCTGGTCACAAAGGGCTCAAACAGGTGGTCGCGCAAATGCGGCGCAACCCCGGGACCATTATCTGTAATGCGCACCTCCAAGGGCGCGCCCCTTGGCGTCTGGCCATGGGCAGCCCGAACCCGCACGCCGTGGCGATAGGCAGTCGAAATCTGCACCTCACCGCGATCATCACCACGCGAATGTGCCGCTTCGGCAGCATTCTTGACCAGGTTCAGGAAGATCTGGATCAATTGATCCTCATCGCCATAGGTCGGCGGCAAGGAAGGATCATAGGACTCCTTCAACACCAAGCCGTCAGCCACCCCATTGACCACCAAGGCCCTGACGCGGTCCAGCACCTGATGGATATTGACCGGCTCGCGGATTGGCACGGCATTATCGGAAAAAGCCTCCATCTTATCGACCAGACGGCGGATGCGGTCGGTTTCGTCGACAATCAGCTGGGCCAGAGGCGTGTCCTCGGCCTTGGCGCCAGATTTCAGCAACTGGGCGGCACCGCGAATGCCCGCCAGCGGGTTCTTGATTTCGTGTGCCAGCATTCGACCCAGACCGACCACGGAACGCAGGCCGGCTGAATCGCTCAAACGGTCGCCGCCAACCGGTCCAAGTCGCGGATGCAGGGTCAAAAGCACGCACCCCTCGCCCAGTGGCGCTGCCGCGCCGTCGGCCTCAAAGCTGGGCTGGCCAAAAAGATTGATCTCTAGCCCGCGCTCGCGCACCCGCGCATCTTCCTGCAAGGCGCGATCAATCAGGCTGACCAGGCTCGATCCAGCCGGCAAGGCATCGCGAAACCGGCCACGGGCCAAAAGGCTGAGGCCATGCCCAAATAAGGTTTCAGCCGCTTCATTAACGGCCAAGATTGCGCCATCTGATCCAATCACCATGGCCGGTTCCGGGCTAAGGTCAAAAGCGTTTGCGCGCAGCTTGGTCTTGTCCTGGGCTGAGAGGGGCGAGCCCGCACGATTGGGTCTGATCATGCGGCCAGCCTCGTGCCCTGCCCTGTCCAGAGCGCGGTCAGTCCAGCGACGATATCGCAAGGCTGATCCAGTCGGCAAAGCTGGCTCTTGGCCGCGCGACGGTCGGATGCCGCCAATGGCCAGGGGGCGGCCTCAATATACCAGCCCAGGTGCTTGCGGAAAATCTTGACCCCATGATGATCACCATGAAAGGCCAAGGCCTGTTCAAAATGGCCAAGCACAATCGCCAAACGCTCATCGGCCAAGGGTTCGGCAAGGTCTATCCCCTTTAGGCCAGCCTCCAGCACAGATGCGATCCAAGGGCGGCCATACGCGCCGCGACCAATCATGAGCGCATCCGCGCCGGATAGGTGCAAAGCCGCCTTGGCCGAGGCCAGATCGACAATATCGCCATTGACAATGACCGGGATGGACACGGCCTGCTTAACCGCCGCGACCGCCTGCCAATTGGCCTGACCCTTATAGAATTGATTGCGGGTGCGGCCATGCACCGTAATGGCGCTGACCCCGGCCGCCTCAGCGCGCTGTGCAAGCTCGGGCGCATTACAGGATGTCTCGTCCCAGCCCAGGCGCATCTTGACCGTAACAGGCACCTTGACTGCGTCGATCACACTGCGGATCAGGCTTTCCGCAAGATCCAGATCGCGCATCAGGGCTGAACCAGACAGGGCCCCCGTCACCTCCTTGGCCGGGCAGCCCATATTGATATCGATAATTTGCGCTCCAGCGGCCTCAGCCAGCTTGGCACCCTGGCCCATCCACTGCGCCTCACGCCCAACCAGTTGCATGATCATCAAGCCGTCGCCCTGGCCTAGGGCCGCGCGGCGCACCACATCGGGCCGGCCAATCGCCAGGTCGGCGCTGGCAACCATTTCGGTGGCGACATAGCTGGCCCCTTGCGACAGGGCCGTGCGGCGAAACGGCAGGTCGCTGACGCCGGTCATGGGAGCCAGTAATACCCGGCCGGGAACCGTCACCTTGCCAATATGCAGATTGTCGCCCATTTATTAATCACCTTAATCGCCTGCTTTTTAGGCACAATATTCTTGCGCGTCTAGTCTGGACTTTGGGCGCAAGCTGGCCAAAACAAGACATATGAAGTTTTCAGCAATTCTTGTTGCCGCGGGCTCTGGGCAGCGCGCAGGCGAAGGCCCGGCAAAACAGTGGCGCGCCCTGGGCGGACATGCTGTTCTGACCTGGTCGGCGCGCGCCCTGCTGGATGCGGGCGCTGACCCCTTGGTCGTGGTCATCCGGCCGGGCGATGAGGCCTTGGCGCGCACCGCTCTAACTGGCCTTAAGGGGTGGGTCTTAAGCCTTGGCGGGGCAAGCCGTTCGGATTCTGTGCGCGCAGGCCTGGCGGCCCTGCCAACGGATGCCCCAAGCGCGGTCTTGATCCATGATGCGGCAAGGCCGTTTGTGACGCGCACCCATGTCCAGGCCTTGCTGGCGGGCTTGAGATCGGGCGACGGGGCTGTTCCAGCCTTGGCTGTTGCTGACAGCCTCAAGACCCTGACCGAGGGCGGCCTATTCGGTGTATCGCGCGACGGACTTTATCAGGTCCAGACCCCGCAAGCCTTTGATCGCAAAACCCTGCAAGCGGCCTATGACGCCCTGCCCGCAAACGCAGCTGTGACGGATGATGCCGGGGTGATGGAGCTGTTCGGCGGGCGCGTGGTTGCCGTTGCCGGGGATATTGCGCTGTTTAAGCTGACCTATTCGGAGGATTTTGCGATGGCGCAAGCCTTGGCCGCGAGCCGCCGCGCTGTGCGCACGGGGCTTGGCTATGATGCTCACCGATTTGGGCCGGGCGAGGCTGTCTGGCTTTGCGGGGTCAAGATTGAGCATGACCAGAGCCTGATCGGTCATTCCGACGCCGATGTCGCCCTGCACGCCCTGACCGATGCCATACTCGGCGCGATTGGCCAGGGCGATATTGGCGACCACTTCCCGCCGTCTGATCCACAATGGCGCGGGGCGGCGTCCGAGGTGTTTTTACGCCATGGCGCCAAACTGGTCGCGGCCAAGGGCGGGGTCTTGATCAATATTGATGTCACCTTGATCTGCGAGCAGCCCAAGATCAAACCGCACCGCCAAGCCATGCGGGAAAAACTCGCCGAGATACTGGCCCTGCCACTGGACCGGATTAGCGTCAAGGCCACCACGACCGAGGGCATGGGCTTTACGGGTCGGCGCGAAGGCATAGCCGCTCAAGCCATTGCCAGTGTGGACATGCCGCTGCTCTAGGGTCCATGATCGTTCCGCATAGGCCATTAGAAAGACCGTTCATGTTCCCGTTCGAGATCGAAACCTTGGCTCGGCTCCTGGTCGATGAGGCCCGCGAACACAAATTGCGCCTGACAACTGCCGAAAGCTGCACTGGCGGCCTGGTCAGCGCAGCCATAACCGCCATTGCCGGGTCTTCGGATGTGCTGGACCGGGCGTTTGTGACCTATTCCAATCGGGCCAAGTCCGAAATGTTGGACGTACCTGGCGATATGATCGCCGATTATGGCGCCGTATCCGAGCCGGTTGCCCGGATGATGGCCGAGGGCGCGGTGGCCAATTCCAATGCCCATTTGGCGGTTTCCATTACCGGCGTGGCCGGTCCTGGCGGGGGATCAAGTCTAAAACCCGTCGGTCTGGTGCATTTTGCGACCTTTCGCACCAATCACGGCATTGTCCACAGGGTCGAGCGATTTGGCGATCTGGGACGGGATGAAATTCGCATGGAGGCGGTTAAGGTGGCTCTGGACATGATGCGCGAGCGGGTGCGCTAGGCCTGTTCGGGCGTGCCGTACAACACCTCAGCCCGGTCCTCAAAACATTTCATTAAGCGATTAATAGCTGTAGACATATTGGCTTTCAACAGCCCATCCAATATCCGGGTCTTGAACTCAAAATCGATTATGAACTCCACCCTCGTCCCTCCGGGGCAAGACTCAAACAGCCAAACATTGGACATGTGCCGAAACGGGCCATAGAGCAAGGCAACCTGAACCCGGCCTCGCCCCGTATCGCGCAAGACGCGGGTGGCAAAGCGTTCGGTCAAGAATGAAAAACCGATCGTGACCTCTGCATCCAACTGGCTAACGCCGCCCTTATGCTCGGAGGCATTCCAGGTCCGCATACTGGTAACCCAGGGGATGAATTCAGGGTAAGATTTTACATCGCCGACCAGGGCCAGCAACTGCTCGGGCCTATAGGCGAGGGTTCGAACCACATGATGGCGCACTGAAAAACCTGTTCCTAGCCTGCAAAACCAGATCGCGCCGTCATGGCCTCCCGCGCGGCTCGCAGCCTTGCAAAATCATCACCCGCATGGTGCGACGAGCGGGTCAAGGGGCTGGACGAGACCATCAAGAACCCCTTGGCTCTCGCAATGGCTTCATAGGCCTTGAACTCTGCAGGCTCGACATAGCGGTCAATGGCGGCATGGCGGCGGGTTGGTTGCAGATATTGTCCAATGGTCAGAAAGTCTATTCCGGCCGAGCGCATATCATCCATGACCTGCATGACCTCTTCCTTGCTCTCGCCAAGGCCCACCATCAGGCCAGACTTGGTGAACTGAGCAGGATCGCGCGCCTTGACCCGCTCCAACAGGCGCAAAGAGTGGTAATAGCGCGCGCCCGGGCGGATTTTTAAATAGAGCCGCGGCACGGTTTCCAGATTGTGATTGAACACATCGGGCTTGGAATCGATCACCTGCTCCGCCGCCCCATCCTTGCGCAGGAAGTCAGGCGTCAGGATCTCGATCGTGGTCGCAGGCGTTGCGGCGCGAATGGCACGGACCACCTTTGCAAAATGCGCGGCCCCGCCATCGACCAGATCATCGCGGTCAACCGAGGTAATGACCACATGGCTTAGCCCCATCTGTTGCACCGCCTGGGCGACCCTGTCCGGCTCGCCGGCATCCAAAGGCCCCGGCAGGCCAGTCTTGACATTGCAAAAGGCGCAGGCCCGGGTACAGGTATCACCCATAATCATCATGGTGGCGTGTTTTTGAGTCCAGCACTCACCAATATTGGGACAGGCCGCTTCTTCGCAGACCGTGATCAGACCATTGTCCTTCACAATCTGACGGGTTTGGTTATAGCCCGCAGAGCCGGGGGCCTTGACCCTTAGCCAGTCTGGCTTGCGCAAGACCTCCGTTTCCGGGCGGTTGCGCTTTTCCGGGTGGCGCGCGGCGCGGGCCGCATTTGTATCTATGAGCGTGACCATGCCCCTAGATCGGACTTTGCGCGCCGATGATCAAGCCTTGTGACAAAATTATCCTTGGTTGAAGAGTAGCAAATACTTCCATGCAATCGCATCTTCGTTACTAGAATATGACCAAAATGTGCGAGTTTTGATTGTATAGCCTCTCAAATCGTTCCAGATTACGGTTAAGAATGTTCAAGATTAAAGGGAGGCGACGGCGTAATGCAAAGTGCTTACGACGCCATGTCGGGCCAGCGCCCGGTGTTTGATGCTCTGATTGATGCCAAGGACCGGTTTGGCGCCAACAAACTGATCCTCGAAGATCAAGATCGCAACCCTTTGAGCTATACCGGCTTGATTCGTGGGGCCTTTGCTCTTGGTCGCAAGATTGCCGCCATGACCGAACCGGGTGAGCGGGTCGGGCTGTTATTGCCGTCTGGCTCGGCTGTGGTGGTCACATTCTTTGCCCTGCATGCGTTTGGCCGGGTGCCCACCATGCTCAATTTCACATCGGGGATTCGCAATCTCAAGGCTGCGGTCAAGGTTGCGGGGGTCAAGCGGGTCCTGACGGCGCATCGGTTTATCGAGCAGGGCAAGCTGGAAGACCTGGTTGATGCCTTTGATGGCCTGGCCAAGGTAAGCTATCTGGAAGATGTCCGCGCCAGCTTAAGCCTTGCCGACAAGGCGTTTGCAGCCGCAGCCGGCGCCCTGCCCCGGGTCTTTCGGGCAAAGACTGCGCCGAGTGACGAGGGCGTGGTCCTGTTTACCTCTGGCAGTTTCGGCGCGCCGCGCGGCGTGGTGCTGACCCAGGCCAATCTGGTGACCAATGTGCGTCAAATCGCGGCGCATAGCGATCTGGACCCTGCCTGGGTGTTTTTCAATCCCCTGCCGACCTTCCACTGTTTTGGCCTGACGGCGGGCGTACTCTTGCCGATCTTGAGCGGCATGAAGGCGTTTGAGTATCCTTCGCCCCTGCACGTCAAACAGATACCGGGGCTGATCCGTGATAGCGGAGCCAGTGTCCTTTTGGCTACCGACACCTTTATCAACCAATATGCTCGCTCAGCCGAGCCGGGTGATCTGTCGGCACTTAAATTTGTGGTGTGCGGCGCCGAAAAGGTGCGTGACGAGACCCATAACCTGATCCATGAGCGGTTTGGCCCTGTGCCCCTGCTCGAAGGCTATGGCGCAACCGAGGCAGCCCCCGTGATTGCAGTCAATAAACCGGCCCTGAACAAGCGCGGCACAGTCGGCGCACTCTTGCCCGGTATTGAGACCAAGATTGAGCCTGTCGAGGGCATACCCACGGGCGGGCGTCTGTTCGTGCGCGGCGGCAATGTCATGGCCGGTTATTTGAACGAAAACGGCGTGGTTGAGCCCCTGGCCGATGGCTGGCACGATACAGGCGACGTGGTTGAACTGGACAGTGACGGCTGGATCAAGATCCTTGGCCGGGTCAAGCGGTTTGCCAAGATTGGCGGCGAAATGGTGTCCTTAACCGCCGCAGAGGATCTAGCCTCGCATATCTGGCCAGACTCCCGCCATGCTGTGATCGCCATGCCTGACCCGCGCAAGGGTGAAAGATTGCTGCTGATTACCGATCATCTGGGTGCCAAGGTTGCACCGCTGGTCGCGCATGCCCAGACCATCGGTGCCTCTGAAATCTCGGTCCCGCGCAAGATCATGCACGTGACCGAGGTGCCAGTGCTGGGCACGGGCAAGACCGACTATGTCACCATCCAGCGCATGGCTGAAACCGATAACAAGGCTGCCTAGGCCTGGACGCCGTGCCGGGTGCGAAAGTTACGGCGGAAGGCCTCAAACTGACCGGCGGCAATCGCGCTGCGCATGGCCGCGGTCAGGGCTTGGAAAAAGGCGATATTGTGCCAAGACAGCAGGATCTGGCCAAGAATCTCCTCTGACTTGACCAGATGGTGCAGATAGGCCTTGGAATAGTCGCGGCTGGCTGGGCAGTCACTGGTCGCATCGAGCGGTGTCTCATCCTCGGCAAACCGGGCGTTTTTAAGCGCAAGCGGGCCTTCCCAGGTCCAGGCTTGACCATGACGGCCAGACCGTGTTGGCAAAACACAGTCAAACATGTCCACACCCCTGGCCACGGCCTCGACCAGATCAATCGGCTTGCCGACCCCCATCAGATAGCGGGGCCGGTGCGCAGGTAACAGCGGCGCACAAAAATCGAGCGTGTCGCACATGGCCTGATGGCCTTCGCCAACTGCCAACCCGCCAATGGCATAGCCATCAAAGCCGGTCTCGATCAGCCGCTCGGACGATTCCCGGCGCAGGGCCTCAAAGGTCGAGCCCTGTTGGATACCAAACAGGGCCTGATCTTGGCGCACACCAAACGCGGCCTTGGACCGCTCACCCCAACGCGCGGACAGGCGCATAGCGCTCGCCGCCCGCGCCTCCTCGGCCGGATAGGACACGCACTCGTCGAGCTGCATGATGATATCCGAGCCAATCCTATCGGCTTGAATCTCGATACTGCGTTCGGGCGTCAGTATGTGCTTTGAGCCGTCTATATGGCTGCGAAAGGCCACAGCCTCTTCGGTAACCTTTGAAATGCCCGACAGGGACATGACCTGAAAGCCGCCAGAATCGGTCAAGATTGGCCCCTGCCAACCCATGAACTTGTGCAAGCCGCCCAGTCTTTGTAGCCGCTCAGGCCCTGGCCTCAGCATCAGATGATAGGTATTGCCAAGAATGATGTCGGCCCCGGTCTGGGCGACCATGTCCACGCTCATGGCCTTGACCGTGCCCGCCGTGCCCACAGGCATAAAGGCTGGCGTGCGAATATCACCGCGCGCGGTTTTCAGCACGCCCGTGCGCGCTGCCCCGTCTATTGCCTGAATATCAAAAGCAAACTCTGCCATTAGGCGGCCCGAAATAGCAGGGAGGAATCCCCATAGGAATAGAAGCGATAGCCCGACTGTATGGCGTGCGCATAGGCGGCCTTCATCTGGGCCTGGCCTGCAAAGGCGCTGACCAGCATGAACAGGGTTGATTTAGGCAGGTGAAAATTGGTCATCAGCGCGTCAGCAGCGCGAAACGGATAGCCAGGCGTGATGAATATCGCCGTGTCGCCGTGATAGGGCACGATCTGGCCCTCCTGATCGGTCGCACTTTCCAGCAGGCGAAGGCTGGTCGTGCCGACACAGATGATCCGCCCACCGGCTGCATGAACGGCGTTTAAGGCTGCGGCAGTCTGGGGCGAGACCTCGCCAAACTCGGCATGCATCTTATGCTCAGACACATCATCGGTCTTGACCGGCAAAAAGGTGCCAGCCCCGACATGCAGGGTTACAAAATGCAGCCCAATGCCGCAGGCCTTCAAGGTCTCCAGCAGCTCAGGCGTGAAATGCAGGCCCGCCGTCGGAGCAGCGACCGAGCCATCAAGCCTTGCATAGACGGTCTGATAATCGGTGCGGTCGCGGGCATCCTCGGCCCGCTTGGCGGCAATATAGGGCGGCAGCGGCATCAGGCCGATCTTGGCAATGGCGACATCAAGCGCGGGCCCGGCCTGTTCAAAGCTTAGGCTAACCTCGCCGCCCTCGCCCTTTTGCGTGATCTCGGCCACCAGCCGCTCATCCGCATTGGCGCGGTCGTGTTGCGGGCCAAATACGATCTGGTCGCCGCTTTTGAGCCGCTTGCCCGGACGCATGAACGCGCTCCAGCTCTGGGCGGACAGGCGCTTGTGCAGGGTTGCCTCGACCGGCACGGCCAACTCGCCGCGTAGCCGGGTACCAAACAGGCGGGCTGGAATGACGCGGGTATCGTTAAACACCAGCGCATCGCCGGGCTGCAAAAATTGCGGCAGGTCGGCGACGGTGTGATCGCACAGGGCCTGACCCTGCCGCACGACCAGCAATCTGGCTGCGGTTCTAGGCTCTGCCGGACGCAAGGCAATGTTTGCCTCCGGCAGATCAAAGTCGAAATCAGAAAGTTTCAAGCTCAGCCTTGAACGTCAGCGGCAACCCGCGCCGAGACGATCTTACCCGGGCTGCGCGGCGGCTCACCCTTGGGCAGGGCATCAACATGGTCCATCCCGTCGGAAACCACGCCCCAGACCGTATACTGATTGTCCAGGAAGGTGGCATCGTCGAGACAGATGAAGAATTGGCTATTGGCCGAGTGCGGAGCCGAGGTGCGAGCCATGGAGCAAACCCCGCGCAGATGCGGTTCCTTGCTAAATTCAGCTTGCAGATTGGGCTTGGAAGAACCGCCGCCGCCTGTCCCCGTAGGATCGCCGCCTTGCGCCATAAAACCGGCAATGACGCGGTGGAAGACCACACCATCATAAAACCCTTCACGGGCCAGTTCCTTGATCCGCGCAACATGGCCTGGCGCTAGGTCAGGGCGCAGGTCAATCGTGACCACGCCCGATTCAAGGGTCAAGAGCAGGGTGTTTTCGAGATCGGCAGCCATGGCGGTTTCCATTTCCGGGATAGGGTTTACGGGGCAGGATCGGCGGCCTTGCCACCCACCCTCTCATCAATTGTCCTCACGAGCGGTTCCATGTTCCGCATGAGGTTGAAGGGCTTCTAGCGAACCTCGGCTGGAAGCTCCAGATCACAAACCGAAAAATCAGCACCTTTATGCGCCTTCATGCGGTCAGCCATGGCGCCAAAATAGGCTGTAGCCACGTTCAAGACCCGCACCTTTGGCCGTTCGGGCGCTGGTATATCGGCTAGAATCTGGACCTTGATCATGATGTCGGGGTCCACAACCGGCTCACCCACCTTCAAGGTCCGCACAACGGCCAGACCTGACACCACGCGGCCAAGGGCGGTATAGCGTTTGTCGAGGGCCGGATAGGCCTGACGCATCAGAAAGAACTGGCTATTGGCAGAATTGGCATCATCACCGCGCGCCATACCCAAGACGCCCGGACAAAACAGGCCCCAACCGCCAGCCTTACCATCCGCCGTCATCATCATAATATCGTCAGGCTGGGTCGCGACGGGGCTTGAGCCGATGAAACCAAACTCAGCACCTGCGGGCTTATTGACCTTGGCAAAACCATCCTCGGTACCGCGCCGGAAGGTGAATTCAGCGGTCAGGTCTGGCTTGGTCGAGCCGCCCTCGCCCGTGCCCAGCGGATCGCCGGTCTGGGCCATAAAGGTATCAATGACGCGGTGAAATTTCAGGCCATTATAGAAGCCTTCGCGGGTCAATTCCTTGATGCGCTGCACATGTGCCGGGGCCAGCTTGGGTGCCAATTCGACAATCACCCGGCCCTTGCTGGTTTCGATCACCAGCGTGTTTTCAGCATCAATGCTGCGCCAATCAGCGGCAGCGGGCGCGGCCGGTCCCGCATTGGCGGGCTTGGCCTTGGGCGCGGCATACGCAACAGACAGGCAGGTCACAGCAAAAACGGCTGACAGGGCGACAAGACGCATGCGGGTATACTCCTAGCTTGACCTTAGCGCAGCGCGTCTGCGGCTTAGGATCGATTATACTTGGCCACTAAAATCTTGGCCATTGTCGGGCTGACAAAACTTTTGATATCGCCGCCGAGCTTGGCAATTTCCTTGACCAGTCTTGACGCCACGGCCTGATGCCTTGGGTCGGCCATCAGGAATACGGTCTCGATATCGCGATTGAGCTGCTGGTTCATGGCGGTCATCTGAAACTCGTATTCAAAATCGGCCACGGCGCGCAGGCCGCGCACAATCACCTGTGCCCCGACATCTTGTGCAAAATGCATCAAGAGGCCTTCAAACGGCCTGACAATGATTTCAGCATGCTTGGTAAAGGGTTTGGTCTCCTCAAGCACCATGGCACAGCGTTCTTCGAGGGTGAATAAGGGCCCCTTGTCGCGATTGATCGCCACGCCAATCACCAGCTTATCGACCAGCTTGACCGCTCGGCCAATAATATCCAGATGCCCATTGGTCATGGGGTCAAAGGTGCCAGGATAAAGTCCGACCCGTGTCATCATCCCTGTATTTCCCCTTTTGCCCAAGCCTGACGCGACTTTGCGCGCCTTTTCGCCTAGGCCTCAACCCCGCCGTCAGGGTCGTCCATATCCTCGTCTGTATCGGACTTATCGCCCTCGGTCTCTGCTAAACGTTCGACAGAGACCACGCGCTCGCCTTCAGCAGTGCGGAATATGGTCACGCCTTGGGTATTACGCGCAGCAATACGGATTTCTGCAACCGGGCAACGGATCAATTGCCCCTGATCGGTTACCAAGACCAGTTCATCGCCATCATCAACCGGGAAGGATGCAACCACCTTGCCGCCGCGCTTGGACAGGTCATGCGCGACCAGGCCCTTGCCGCCGCGTCCGGTGACCCGATACTCAAACGACGAGGTGCGCTTGCCAAAACCAGAATCGCTAATGGTCAGGATAAATTGCTCCTGAGCGCCAAGTTCGCTGATCTGCTCCAGACTCAAGCTTGCTTCGCCCTCATCACCCGTTGCGAGATCGGCATCAGTGTCTTCGGCAATAACCGCATCGGCCTCTTCCAGGCTTTCGCCTGTCGCCGCCCGCATGGCCTTGGCATGGCGCAGATAGGCCCTCTGTTCGGCTGCCGTTATGCCCAGATGATGCAGTATGGCCATGGAGATGACAATATCGTCCGTACCCAGACGAATGCCGCGAACCCCCGTGGATTCTCGCCCTGCAAACACCCGCACCTCATCAACGCCAAAGCGGATACATTGGCCAAGCGCGGTCGTAAGCAGAACATCATTGCTGGTGGTGCACAGACCCACACCGACAATCCCGTCGCCTGCATCCAGCTTCATGGCAATCTTGCCATTGCGATTGACCTGGACAAAATCGGACAAGCGGTTGCGGCGGATATTGCCCGAACGCGTGGCAAACATCACATCCAGCGCCTCCCACTGGGCCTCATCCTCTGGCAACATCAGGATCGAGGTGATGGATTCCTCTGGCTCCAGCGGCAACAGATTGACAAAAGCCTTGCCGCGCGATGACGGCAGGCCCAGCGGCAAGCGCCAGACCTTGAGCTTATAGACCTTGCCGGTCGAGGAGAAGAACAGCACCGGCGCATGGGTCGAGGCCGCAAACACGCGGGTCACGGCATCCTCGCTCTTGGTCGCCATGCCCGAGCGACCCTTGCCGCCCCGGCGCTGGGTACGATAGTTGGCCAAGGGCGTGCGTTTGACATAGCCGCCATGGGTGACCGTGATGATCATGTCCTCGCGCAGGATGAGGTCCTCATCCTCCATATCCGCATCGCCCTCGACAATGGCGGTTCGGCGCGGAATGGCAAAGGCGTCGCGCACAGCCACCAATTCCTCGCGGACAATGGCCATGATCTTGTCGCGCGAGGCGAGGATTTCGAGATAGCCGGCAATGGCCTCGGCCAAGGCACCCGCTTCTTCAAAGATTTCATCGCGGCCAAGACCGGTCAGGCGTGATAGGGTCAGGGCGAGAATAGCACGCGACTGCTCGTCGGTCAGGCGCACGCCGGGACTTCCGTCCTCCAGCGCCACCACCAGGGTGCGCGGATCGGCGATCAGCTCGATCAAGGGGTTCATATCGCCCGCAGGCCAGGCCTTGGCCACCAGACGCTCACGCGCCTCGGCCGGGTCCTTGGACGAGCGGATGATGTGGATCACCTCGTCTATATTGGCCACAGCAATGGCCAGACCAACCAGCACATGGCCGCGATCGCGGGCCTTGGTCAGTTCAAACTTGGTGCGTCGAACCACCACCTCTTCGCGGAACTCGACAAAGCAGTCGATCAGGCGGCGCAGGCCCATCTGTTCGGGCCGCCCCCGATCCAGGGCCAACATATTGACCCCAAACGAGCTTTGCAGCGGTGTATAGCGATAGAGTTGATTGAGTATGACCTCAGCAGAAGCATCGCGCTTGAGCTCGACCACCACCCGCATGCCCTGACGATCGCTTTCGTCGCGAATATCGGAGACGCCCTCAATACGCTTTTCGCGAACCAGATCGGCTATCCGTTCCACCAGATTGGCCTTGTTCACCTGGTAGGGAATGGCGGTGATGATAATGGCTTCGCGATTGGCGCGCGCCTCTTCGACCGTGGCCACGCCGCGCATGATCACTGAGCCGCGCCCAGTCATCAGGGCGTCGCGCGCGCCAGTGCGACCGATAATCTCACCGCCCGTGGGGAAGTCTGGGCCCGGCACGATTTCCAACAGCGCGTCCAGCGCGATGGCCGGATTATCAATCACGGCTAGGCAGGCATCAACAATCTCGCCCAGATTATGCGGCGGGATATTGGTAGCCATACCCACGGCAATACCGCCTGCCCCATTGACCAAGAGGTTGGGAATACGCGAGGGCAGGACGATGGGCTCGTGTTCGGAGCCGTCATAATTGGGCTGGAAATCGACCGTGCCCTTGTCCAGATCTGCCAGCAAGGCCTCGGCAGTCTTGTGCATGCGCACTTCGGTATAACGCATGGCCGCCGGCATATCGCCATCGACCGAGCCGAAATTGCCCTGACCGTCAATCAAGACCAGCCCCATGGAGAAGGACTGGGCCATGCGGACCATGGCGTGATAGACCGCCGTATCCCCATGCGGGTGATACTTACCGATCACATCGCCAACGATGCGCGCAGACTTGCGATAGGCACCGCTGGGGCCATAGCCTTGTTCATGCATGGAAAACAGGATGCGCCTGTGCACCGGCTTGAGCCCATCACGGGCATCGGGCAAG
>JBIIZD010000129.1:0-5836 GCA_044346445.1 Caulobacteraceae bacterium | reverse complement strand
AACCTGGGCTGGACATTGACGTCAAGGCCGCCGGGCGCAAAACCGGCGGGGTCAAGCGGCCTGAAAAACCCCGACCGCTCCAGATTGGCCGAGACGACCTTGGCAATATCCGCGCCATAGGGACCTGAGCCGGTAAAGTTTGGCACCGCCAGGGGCAGGGGTTGCAGCGTGCCCTGATTGATCTGAATCTCGATCTCCGCTCGCGCTGGACCCAGGCCGCCCAGACCGAGCACCGCCGCCAATAGCGCAAACACAAAACATCTGGCCTTGCGCATTCCAATCATACCCTTGTCCCCGTTCAATAGCCCCGGCAGATTTGCCGGGCGTCAAATGACACGACGAATGATCGCCAGTCCGCATAGGTTTCAGTCGGTAGTTCCGCATAGGGCGCGGCCCTGGACACAGCCGTCAAGGCGCGGGTCCCTGCCGCCTGCAAAACCCCGTCGCCCGATTGCATAATCCTTTGTTCGTCAACCAGGCTGGCCGCGATCAGACGCCCGCCGGGGGCCAGGCTTAGCCGAACCTTGATAACAATATTGGCCGCGCCCTCGACCCCGCAATTGGGATTCCAAAGCCTGGCCAGGCGCGCTTGAATGGCCTGATAACCATCCACCGCGGTGGCACGGCCCTGGCCGATTGCCGGACGCATGACCAGATCGGTCTGGCTATGGCTTGGCCCCTTGGCCGCCGAAGAGGCGCGATTTGGCTGGGGCTGCGCATTGGGACGAATACGGCTGGCCAAGGCATCAAGATCGAGGCTGGGCGCAGGCTTCGGCGGCACCGGTTTTGCCGTTGGCGAAGGCGTGGGCTTGGAAACCGTAACCGGCTTGGGCTCAAGCTTGGGCACGGGGGGCTTGGAAGGCATCGGCTCCGGCGGCTGGGCCTGGGCGGGCGCATCGGGCACCGGGTTTTCGGTGGCCGCCTGGGCTACCGTCTCAGCCTGGAGGGCAGCACTGACATCGGTAACCGGGCCGGTCGTGACTATGGTGACAGGCGTTACCGCCATAACCTTGACCGGGCGGCTTAGCCACGGCCAAGCCACCAGCCCGGCCACCAGCACGCTGAGATGCAGGGCGATCGACAGGCCGGGGGCCAGATAGGACCGTGTCTGGGCTTGACGCATAGGCAGATCAGGGCCTCGGAGCAGCAGGCGGCGGGGCGGTGGAAACCGGACCAGAACTTGGGCCGCCAATATCCGTGATCAGGCCAATCGAGCTAAAGCCCGAGCGCGACAGGCTGGCCATGACCTGGGCCACCAAGGCATAGGGAGCCTTGCCATCGGCCCGGACAAACACAGGGCGCGGCGCACCCGTGCCGTTCAGGGCGGTCATGCGCGGTGCCAATTGCTCAAAGGCGACGGGTTGGTCCTGCACAAAAATCCTGCCATCGGCCATCAGGCTTACGGTCAAGGGCTGATCTTGATCATCCAGGGCGCTGGCCTCGGTCTTGGGCAATTCCACGGGCACACCAACGGTCAGCAGCGGGGCTGCGACCATGAACACGATCAAGAGCACCAACATCACATCGACCATGGGCGTGACATTGATCTCGGACAGGGCACTGCGACGCGCCCGGCGGCGGCGGCGCGATCCAAGTTCCCGGGCGGCGAGAAAAGCGGCCATAGACCCTAGCTCCGATCGCCAAGGCGGCGCGACATCAGGCTGGACAATTCATCACCAAATGTCTCAAGCCGCGCTACATACCGGCCCGCATCACCAATGAACCTGTTATAAGCAATATAGGCCGGAATCGCCGCTGCCAGTCCAATCGCCGTTGCAAACAGGGCCTCGGCAATCGAGGGGGCGACCACCGAAAGATTGGTGTTTTTCTGCACGGCAATGGCCTGAAAGGCATGCATAATGCCCCAGACCGTACCAAACAGACCAATAAAGGGCGAGGCCGTGGCGACAATGGCCAGACTGCCCAGCCCGGCCTCGGCAGCCTGGGCCTCTTTGGCGATCTCGCTATCGAGACTGCGCTCAATGCGCTGAAGCACCAAAACCCCTTGCAGGTCACTCATGGGTCCCTTGGCCTTGGCCTGGTGCCAGTCGCGCAGGGCCGAATGCAGCAGACGGGCCATGGCCTGGGCTGGACGCGGCCCGGCGGCCTCGGCCACCTGTTCGAGGGTTCGCCCATCTGCCAAGGCGTCTTCCACCTGATCGGCATCGCGATTAAGCGCGCGAAGCTTTAGCGCCTTGTCAAACATGATGGTCCATGACCAGACCGAAGCGCCGAGCAGGCCGAGCATGACACTCTTGACCACCCAGTCTGCGCGCACAAACAAGGCTAGGGCTGAAAAGCTTTCAGGGGATAGGGGCGTTGCAGCAATATCCATGGGCTGGGGCTCGCTTAGGCTGTGAAAGACCGACCCTAGGGGTCATGATGGGTGAAACTATGGCAGATTTGGCAAAAACCAGGGCATAAGAGCCTTGGTAAGGCCGGGCGGCGGTTTGCAGGGGCGACCATCGAGACGGATACACGCCGCCTCAATGCTCGCGGTTGCCAAGATCTCGCCGCCGCGTTCTATGCGCTGGCTAAGGAACAAGCGCGGGCCCTTGACCTGATCATAGGTGGTGACCACCACTAGGGCATCGTCAATCCGGCCCGGTTTTTGAAACCGAATATCCAGGCGGGTAACAACAAAGGCGGCTGGTTCTGCGCCCACCAGCAAGTCACTATGGCTTACCCCGACCAGGCGCAAAAAGTCAGACCGTCCGCGTTCGAAATAGCGCACATAATTGGCGTGATAGACCATGCCGGTAAAGTCTGTGTCTTCGTAATAGATCCGCACAGGCAGGCGGTGTTCGCGGCCGACCATCACACCAGCGGTAGGCAGGTCGGTGCTTGATCCGGTCATGGTGCATCCTCATCAAACAAGGCTTGCTGGACCGCAATCACAGCCGACGGCGGCTCCTTTAGACCCAGATGCAGATAGGCCCGCCCGCAAGCCACCCGGCCCCTGGGCGTGCGCTGAATAAACCCTTGCTGCATCAGATAGGGCTCGATCACATCCTCAACAGCGTCCCTGGCCTCGGCAATGGCATAGGCCAGGGTCTCGACCCCGGCTGGTCCACCGCCATAGTTTTCGATCAAGGCGCGCAAATAGCGACGATCCAGGCTGTCGAGGCCGTGCTCATCAACCTCTAGCCGCGCCAAGGCCCTGGCGGCATGGCCCTGATCGATCAGGGGCGCGCCATCGGCCGTTGCAAAGTCTCGCACGCGCCGCAAGAGCCTGCCGGCAACCCGCGGCGTCCCCCTTGCCCTTGCTGCGATTTCTCCGGCCCCCTCTGGCGATAAGGGCGCGCCCATTTTTCGCGCCGCCTGAATCAGCACATGGCGCAGTTCGGCTGGCGTATAGAATTCAAGCCGCAAGGGAATGCCAAACCGGTCGCGCAAGGGGGTGGCCAGCATGCCTGCACGTGTGGTCGCAGCCACCAGGGTAAAGGGAGCCAGATCAATGCGGATCGAGCGCGCGCTTGGCCCCTCGCCAATCATAAGGTCCAGAACATGGTCCTCCATGGCCGGATAGAGGATTTCCTCGACATTCGAGGGCAGGCGGTGAATCTCGTCAATGAACAGCACATCGCGCGGTTCAAGATTAGTCAATATGGCCGCCAGATCGCCCGCCTTGGCCAGGACCGGGCCAGAGGTTGCCCGAAAATTCACACCCAGCTCGCGCGCAACGATCTGGGCAAGGGTGGTCTTGCCAAGCCCCGGCGGGCCAAACAGCAGCACATGATCCAGCGCCTCGCCCCGGCCCTTGGCGGCATCAATAAAGATTTTCAGATTGGCCTTGAGCGGCTCTTGACCTACAAATTCGGCAAGGGTCTGGGGTCGAAGCGCCTTGTCGGTCGATTCAAGCGGCTCGGCCTGGCCATCGATCAGGCGGCTCATCGGCCCATTTCCTTCAAGGCAAGCTTGATGAGGCTGGAAATATCAGCCTCGGCGCCCAATCGATCAACCGCCTGTTCGACCGCCCGGCGGGCCGCGGGCTCGGCCAGGCCTAGGCCCATCAAGGCCGCCACAGCCTCGCCGCTGACCGAAGGCATGCGCTTGAGCGGCGTCATGTCATGGGCGCTCAGGCCCTGAACCAGACCATCGCCAATCGGCTTGCCCTTCAGCTCGGTGACAATCCGCAAGGCCAGCTTTGGCCCCACCCCATTGGCCCGGCCAACCGCAGCCTTGTCTTCGCGGGCAATTGCGCTGGCCAGTTCGGCGGGTGGCAAGACGTCCAGGACCGACAAGGCCGCCTTTGGTCCCACGCCTTGCACACTCTGCAAAAGGCTGAACACGCTGCGCTCACTGCGGTCCAAAAAGCCATACAGCCGCGTGCCCGCCGCCTCGGTGGTCTGGCTTTCAATATGCAGGACCGTCTCTTGGCCAATGGCCGGCAGGCGCGACAGACAGCGCGCACCGCAGCGCACCAGATAGCCAACCCCGCCGACATCAATCAGGGCCTCATCCTCGGTGATTTCCTCCACCGTGCCGCGCAAGCGTCCGATCATGCCGCCGTCCCCAATCTGCGATTTAAGCTACTGATCTGGCGGGCATGGGCATGGGCAATGGCCACGGCCAAGGCATCGGCAGCATCGGCCGTGGGCGATCCGGCGGTTGGCAAGAGCCTGGCAATCATAAAGGCCACCTGATCCTTGTCGGCATTGCCCGTGCCCACCACCGCCTTCTTGACCACCTTGGCCGCATATTCGGCAACCGGCAGGCCCGATTTTGCGGGCGCGATCAGGGCCGCGGCTCTCGCATGGCCAAGCTTCAAGGTCGAGGCGGCATTGGAATTGAGAAAGGTTTCTTCAACCGCCGCCTCGTGCGGCGCGTATTGGCCGATCACATCCATAATGCCATCGAACAGGGTCAGGAGCCGCGTCGCGAACGGCGCAGCATTATCGGGCTTGATAACCCCGTGCGCCACATGGCTCAGCCGTGCACCGTGAATGGTGATTATGCCCCAGCCGGTCTGGCGCAGGCCTGGGTCAAGACCAAGGATTCGAATCGCGCTCGTCATGCCTTGGCATTGTCGCCTGTCCTTGACCTGACGAAAAGGGGCTAGTCAGGGTCTAGCCTGCGTATTTTGCCATGTCTTGGTCGGAAATATCGAAGTTTCCGTAAACATTTTGCACATCATCATCATCGTCCAGCCCATCAATCAGCTTGAACAGGGTCGCGACATCATCCCCAGCCACAGGGGTCAGGGTCTTGGGTTTCCAGATGATGCTGGTCGATTTGGCCGGGCCGAAACGCGCTTCCAAGGCTTCCAGCACGGCATTCATGTCTTCAAAGCCGGTGGTGATGACATGGCTATCGGCATCGGATTCGGCATCGTCTGCCCCGGCCTCGATCGCGGCCTCCATCACATCGTCTTCTGTGCCGACGGCAGGCGGGTAGACGATCTGGCCAACCCGGTCGAACATGAAGGCGACCGAGCCGGTCTCGCCCATATTGCCGCCATTCTTATTGAACACCATTCGCACATTGGCCGCAGCGCGGTTGCGATTATCGGTCAGGACCTCGACAATCAGACCCACCCCGCCGGGACCAAAGCCCTCATAGCGGATTTCTTCATAGGTATCGGTCTCGCCGCCAAGCGCTTTTTTGATCGCCCGGTCAATATTGTCCTTGGGCATGGATTCGGCCCGGGCATTGGCAATGGCCAGCCTCAGCCGCGCATTGGCAGTCGGGTCCGGCACCCCGCCCTTGGCCGCCAGCGTGATATCGCGCGACAGCTTGGAAAAAACCTTGGAGCGCTTCTTGTCCTGAGCGCCCTTGCGAAACTGGATGTTTTTGAACTTGGAATGGCCAGCCATGGTCGCCTGATGCTCTTTCA
>JBIIZD010000128.1:0-5846 GCA_044346445.1 Caulobacteraceae bacterium | reverse complement strand
AAACTGACCTTGCCAGGCCTCCCAGGCGCTGCGACCATAAACAAACAGATTGACCCCCGGCGCGCCATGCTCGGCACAAAGGCGCACATGATTGGCCGCGCCCTCATCGGCAAAATGCGGCTGGGCGGGCAAGGGCTCATGCACAGTGAAATGGGCGCGGTCAGCAAACAGGCGGCGCAAGGACCGTGTGGTCTGGCCACCCTCCAGACTACGGTGCAGATTGGTCAAGAGGTTGGCCGGGGTAAAATGCACCCGCCCATCGGCTGTATCGGCAGACGGCGTCACGGTCGCAGCATTGGCGGCCCACATGGCAGAGGCTGAACAGGCCGCCGCCGCTAGGGCAGGCGCGGACTTCCAGGCGGTTTCCAGCACCCTGTTATCCGAGCCCTCAAAACCCACGGCCCGCAAAAACGCCAGATCGGGCCGCGCCTGCGGGGGCAGGACAAATTGCGGTATGCCCAAATCGGCCAGCCGGCGCATCTTGGCCAGGCCTTCGAGCACGGCTGCCCTTGGATTAGACACCTGACCCTTATGACCTGCACTGGCCAAATTGCCGGGCGAAAGGCCAGCATAGGAATGGGTTGGTCCGATCAGGCCATCGATATTCGCTTCTAATGCAATATCGGAGGTCATGAAATCAAACCTTTGATATCTTTCAAACTTGAATGAACCTGTTGAGATTCAAAACTGGCAATCGGATAGGCGCAATAATCGGCCGCATAATAGGCGCTCGGTCTATGATTTCCAGAAGCCCCAAGCCCGCCAAACGGCATACTGCCAGCCGCCCCCGTGGTTGGCCGGTTCCAATTGACCACACCGGCCCGGCTTTGGCTCAAGACGCGGTTCCAGACCACCACATCGTCACTGATCACCCCCGCCGCAAGACCAAAGCGCGTGGCATTGGCCGCCTGGATCGCCTCATCAAGACTGGCAACCTTGCGCACCTGAAGCACGGGGGCAAAGATTTCTTCGTCGGCCACATCATGGCCCGTTACATCCACCAGACCGGGACTGATAAAGGACTCGGCGCGATCAAGAACCGTTCCCGCTGCCAACAAGACCTGACCGGGCAGACTGGCCGCCGCCGTCCGCGCCGACCTTGCCGCGCGATCAGAGATCAAGGGCCCCATAAAGGCCTCATCGGCATCGTCCCAAGCCCCAATGCGCAGTCGCTGGGTCAAGGCCAGAACGGCCTCGATCAAGCCTTGCCCCGCCGCGCCTTGCGGCACAATAAGTCGGCGCGCGCAGGAGCATCTTTGCCCGGTCGTAATAAAGGCCGACTGCACCACCAGCGCCGCTGCCGCCTCCGTATCGGCAACATCCCACGCGATCAGCGGGTTATTGCCGCCGAGTTCCAATGCCAAGATCACATCGGGCCGGTCGGCAAATTGTCGGCGGAAATAGGCGCCCGCCTGGGCCGAACCGGTGAACAACAGCCCGTCGATCGGTTGCTCGATCAGGCCCGCACCAACCTCGCGCCCGCCCTGAACCAGATTAAGCACACCATCAGGCACACCCGCCGCGATCAGGGCCTCTACCAAGCCTTGCCCGGCCAAGGGGGTTTCTTCCGACGGCTTGAACACCACACAATCACCGGCCAGCAGGGCTGGCACAATATGGCCATTGGGCAGATGACCTGGGAAGTTAAACGGACCCAAGACCGCCATGACGCCGTGCGCACGGTGACGCAAAACAGCCTGTCCAAAGGCCATTTCGGTGCGCTTTTCGCCTGTCCGCTCATTGAAGGCGGCAATCGAGACCTCGATCTTGCCGATTATGGAACCAAGTTCAGCCGTGGTTTCCCAAAGCGCCTTGCCCGTCTCGCGCGAAAGGGCCTCGGCCATTTGCGGCGTCCGCGCCTCCAGTACCGCCTTATAGCGCCGCATCAGGGCAATGCGGTCCTCGCGCGACCAGTCCGACCAGGCTTGAAACGCCCGGCGCGCCGCAGCAACCGCAGCCGCCACCTGATCTGGACCGGCGCTGGCCTCCTGCCAGACCACCTGCCCCGTTGCCGGGTCATGCGAGGTCAGGACCGGCCCTGTGCCCGACTGCCAGCGTCCATCGATAAATGCGCCCTTGGTCATGCCCTATTCCTTGATCCGGATCAGATCGCCATTGCGCACGCCAAGCGCATCGGCCGCCTCACGGCCAAGACTGGCGGTTTCAGGGCCCATGGCCACCAAGGCCCGCACCGCGCGAAAAGCCTCCAGCCGTCCACTGGAAATCAGCGCCTCGTCGCCTTCGACCGCGTCGACAATCTGGGCGACCCGCAGTTTTGCATCCCGCACCGTGCGGATATCGTCGCGCAAACAGGCCACCGACGGCCCGCCATCAAAAATATCGATCAGGCCCTGATAGCGAAAGCCTTCCCCCTCCAGCATGGCCCGCGCAGCCTCGCCCTCGCGGTGCACCATGCCAATCGCATCGCGGGCCGATTCCGGCAGCAAGGAAACATAGATTGGGTGACGCGGCGCAAGGTCGAGAATGAACTGGCCATCGGTTGAGGCGCTCATAAGATCAGCCTCATCAAACGGCAACCGGAAGAATTTTGAGGCGACATTATCCCAAAACGGACAAGACCCGTCCGGCTCAAACCAGCCGCGCAATTCGGCCAGGACCATTTCGGCAAACCGCTGGGGATCAAGCCCGATCAGCATATAGCGCGACTGGGCCAGCAATCTGCCCGCGCCGCCCTTTCGCCGCTCTGGTCGCAAGAACAAGGACCCAACCTCCGACCAGCCCGAACACTCATTCACCAGGACCAGCGCCCTATGATCAAAGCGCATATTCAAGGTCGGAGAGGACTGGGCGAGGGTCACCACGCGAAACGAAAAATGCGGACGCTTTAGACCGACACCGGCCTTGACCCCGGCCACGCCATCCACCTGGCCAAGCGCGGTGTCCTCCAGCATCAAGGTGTACCACGCTTCCAGCGGCGCTATGGTGCCGTCAAAACTGGACCTGGAGGTCTCAAGCCGCCCGCGCAAGGTGGCCTCTTCTTCCGGCAGGCTGGTAAAACCGCGCCCGGACAATATGGCCAATTCCATCAAGGCATCGAAATCACTCGGTCCGGCAGGGCGCACGACCAACATGGGCTAGACCTCCATAGCGGCGCGAAGGGCCGGGCCATCTATGCCGCCATCCGCCAGCTTCATTAAGATCGCCGCAGACAATTGCGCCCGCTCAGCAAAACTGTCTGGCCAGGCGTATTCCGCCTCGCTGTGAATATCGCCGCCGCGCACACCCAGGGTGTCAATATTGGGCAGGCCCGACGCGAACAGATTATTGCCCTCGCAGACACCGCCCGAAGGTTTCCAGAGAATATCCTGGCCAATCAGGCCGCCGATTTGGCGCACCGCCTCGAACAATCGGGTCTGGGCAAGATTCATCGGCTTGGCAGGCCGGGTTATGCCGCCGTGCAGGTGAAGATCAAGCCCGTCGCCGCCACTGGCCTGCAGGGCCGACTGCACAGCCGCCTGAACCCAGGCCGCGGCCTCTTGATCCGGAAAGCGGATATTGAACCGGACAATGGCAGTATCCGGCACCATGTTCAAAGGCCCGCCACCATCAATGCGCGACACATTCAAGGTTACCCCGTCGCGCTTACCGTTCAGATCATCCAGCCGAGTGCTCAATCGCGCCGCTGCCGTAATTGCATTGCGCCCCAGATCAAAGTCGCGCCCGGCATGGGCACTGCGGCCGCGCACCACGACATGAAAATTGCCAGACCCCTTGCGTGCGCCTGCCAAGGTGCCATCACTCAAGGCTGGCTCATAGGTCATGCCAATATGGCCCAGACGACCAAACTGCGCCAGCAAAGGCCCAGAGGACAGACTGCCCACCTCCTCATCGGGCGACATCAAGACCCGGTAGCCGACCCGCGTCGCCAGGGGGTGGGTCTCGAAGGCCGCAAGCGCCGCCAGCATGACGCAAAGCCCGCCCTTCATATCGGCCATGCCCGGCCCGTTCAGCGCGCCATCCGCCCGCGTCACCACCGACTGAAACGGGCTGTCAGCACCAAACACCGTATCGTAATGTCCCGTCAGCACCACCTGAACCGGAGCATCTGGCCGCACAGTGATCGACAGGGCCTGACTGGTCGCAAGGTCGCGGACCTGACCATCACTGGACACCTCGCGCATGGGGGCAAGCTCATGACCGATCACATCCGCAGGCAGGCCCGCCGCCGCCTCGATCAGAGCCAATTTCTGGATCTCCAGCCCGGCCAGATTGCGACTGCCAGAATTGATCTGGGCCCAGCCCAAGGTACGGTTGATCAGGGCCGGACCCTGGTCCGTCAGCCGATTAATCACTGCCTGATCTTGGGCCGACAAAAACATGATTCACAACAAAAAACACCAAAACCTAGCTAAACCCCGCCCACGAACGCAAAGCAAGGCTTGTCATGCCGCTAATTTACTAAAAATTGATCCTATCTGCCAATGTTTTAGACTAGGCGGCAATATCTGCGCGGTCAGACGCTGTGAGATTGAAACCTACCGCGCCGTCCATGCCTTCAAATCTGGGCCCGTATCAATATCCGCCAAGGTCGCGATTTTGACGCATCTATGATCGAGGGCCGCCTCGGTATCGGTCAAGGTCTGCGGGCTTGACCAGCCTATGCCGTGATCGAGCCGCGCGGTGCGGCTTCGCCTTGCCGACAGGGCGATCAGCCAAAAACCGCCATCCAGTGCTGGGCCAAGTACGGCGCCATGGCGCGGCAGGGCCTTTAAGGCTTTTGCGATCTGAGCGGCGGTGGCGTCTGGACAATCTGTGCCAATGACCATGACGGGGCCGCGGGCATGGGCGCGCAAGGCGGCCTGTAGCCTTTGTCCCAGATCCCCGCGCCCCTGGTCTTTAAGCCCTAGACCCGAGGGCCAATGCACAGGGCGGCCCGAACCAGCGAGGTGGACAACCGTTTTCCAGCGTCGGTCACGGACCTGATGCAATATCTTGCAGCAAAGCGCGCGATAGACCCGCCAAGCCGCTACCGGGCCAATATCTGCCGCCAGTCGGGTCTTGCCCACACCAATGGCCGGGGCGCGCGCAAAGACAATCAAGGTGGGCCTAGTCATAAGCCTTGGCCAGCCTATCGGGATCGGCCCCAAACCAGAAGCGCAGCAATAGGCCCCAATTGCGCAGACTGCGGTGCCAATAGCCCTTGGCCTTGAACCGATCGGCATTGGTCAAGGCCCGCGCTTTTAGCGCCACAAGGCGGGCGCGACCAAGGCGGCGCACCAGATCGACATCCTCCATCAAGCCAAGCGATTTATAGCCTCCCACCGCCTCATAAACCGCCTTGCGGATCAAGAGGCCCTGATCACCATATGGCAGGCCCAAGATTGCGCAGCGTGCCGCAACGCCCGTTTCCCACACCCGGGCGATGAGCTGGGGATCATCAAGCTGAAACCGAAAATAACCCGCCTGATCTGGGTTTTGGCGGATATGGCGCACAGCCTCGGCCTCCCAGTCCACCGACAGGCGGGTATCGGCATGCAAGATCAGGAGCCAAGGTCCCTTGGCCAGTTCACAGCCATAGCGTAACTGCCCGCCCCGCCCCGGCTCGGCCTGCTCGAACCGCGCCCCGGCCTCATCGGCCAGCATGGCCGTCTGGTCCTGCGAGCCGCCATCAATAATGATCAGTTCGCGAACCAGCCCCGCCATGGCCGCCGGAGCCAGGGCGGCTAGCGTCGTGGGCAGGGTCTTGGCGGCATTTAGGCTGGGTATAACAATACTGATCATAATCAGGCGGGTTTGCGAAATAACAGGGCCTTGGTCAAGAAGGCCTGATCGGCAAGCCTTAGCTCAAGGCCCTCGCCCTCAAACAGGGCGATCAGATCGGTCTG
>JBIIZD010000040.1:0-22316 GCA_044346445.1 Caulobacteraceae bacterium | reverse complement strand
CTTGGCCGGTGTAAACATCAAGCCCGTCTGAAGCAGATGCCCCGCCACCCCCGCCACCATGCCCGCCCCAAAAACCAAGGCCAGCGACGGCAATATGGCTTGACCGACCGTGGTCAATAACAACTGCGCCCCATCCGCGTTCAAGACCATCTGATCGGGCCGGTCCAGATAGAGCCTGAGCGAGCCGACCAGCCCCTTGCTCATGCCCTCCCCGCCCCAGACCAGGGCCAGACTTATTCCGGCAAGGGCCAGAAAGGCGGCGACATCCTGCGACTTGGCGACATCGCCCTTGTCGCGCGCATCGCTAAGTTTACGCTCCGACGGGGCCTCTGTTTGAGAACTGGGATCTTCTGCCATGCGCCGCCCTAGTCAAAAACGCCCAGAAAGGATTCATAGCGCTGGATCCAGATCAGCCCGATCATGCTGACGCTAAGCGCCAGCAAGGACAGGCCCAACAATACGCTTAGCGGTGTGGCGACAAAGAAGATTTGGAACTGAGGCATTACCCGGCCAACCAGACCGGTGGCTATGTTCAAGACCAGTGAAAACACAATCACCGGCGCGGAAAGCTGGACCCCCAGAGCAATGGACTGGCTCACGGTCTGGATCGCCAAGGTCACCGTATCTTGCAATGGCAGGGGCTTTAGCGGCGCAAACAAGCTGTAGGACTTGGCCATGGCGAGTAAAAAGCTGTGATGCAGGTTGGTCACAAAGATCAAGGTCAGCGCGGTCAGGGTAAGAAAGGTGGTGATCGAGGCGCTGGGCTGGGCCTGCATCGGGTTGGAGGTTTGCGCAAAGGCCAAGGTGGTCTGGATCGAGATGATTTCCCCGGCCATAGCAAGGGAGGACATGAATAGCCGCAAAATAGTGCCAATCATCAGGCCAATCAGTACCTCATTCAGTACGGCAAAGGCCACACCCCCAACTGTCGGATCAAGCGCAGGCAGGGCAGATGCCACAGTGGGCGCAATACAAAAAGCGGTCAAAAGCGCGAAGGCTAATCGCAAGCGCGGCGACAGGGCCGCTTCGCCAAGGCCCGGCATAACCATGATCATGCTGCCGACACGGGCAAAAACCAAGCCGAATACATAGACCTGCTGGGCTGTGGCAAAGGCCTCCACGCCCTAGAGCCCGACTATGCGGGCAGCGATTTTCTGCATGAAGTCGCCCATCATCCGGCCCATCAGCGGCAGGAAAAACAGCAAGGTGATAAACACCACCAAAATCTTGGGCGCATAGACCAGACTGGCTTCCTGGATCTGGGTGAGGGCCTGAAACAGACCCACAACAACGCCAACCACCAGACCGGCAATCATGACCGGCGCCGACAAGGCCACAGCCAGAAAAATTGCATCCCGCGCCAGATCAATGACCTGATTACCTGTCATAGCCAAACCCTCATGACTAACGTGTAAAAAATAAGTATCGATCTTGAGTTAGGCCTGAGCCAACAAGGTTAAGAACCACCTAACCCCCAAGCCCCAAGCCCCAGACCCCAGACCACAGACCCCAGACCCTAGATCGGCATGCGCATGATTTCCTGATAGGCAGAAATAGCCTGGTCGCGGACCGCCATAATGGTTTCCAAGCTTGTTTCCGCCGACGAAATGGCCGTCACCACATCAATCAGATCGGCCTTGCCCTGGACCTGGGCCTTGATCTGCTGTTCGGCATTGCGGCCAGAATTGATCGTCTCGTTAATGGCGTTCTGCACCAGGGCGCCAAAGCCGGAACCCTCCTGGGCCAATGGCATAGCGGCGCCCAAACTCCCCAATTTGGTGGCAGATTGGGCTGTGGCATAGGCTTTTGCAGCGATCAGAGAACTCACCATGATCTAGACGGTCCTATTTACGTATGAGATCGAGCGTGCGCGACTGGACGCTGCGGGCGGTCTCGATCACATTGAGATTGGCCTCATAGGCCCTCTGGGCCTGACGCATGTCCAAGGCCTCGACCAGGCTGTCGACATTGGGCAGTTTGATATAGCCTTGGGCATCAGCATACGGATGGCCGGGATCATATTGCATGCGAAAATTTCGACGATCGGGGTCGACGCGCTGCATTTCAACGCCAACAAAACCATCGCCCAGGCTTTTGGGCTTAAAAACCGGAATCTGGCGGCGATAGGGGTCTCCGCCCGGGGTCTTGGCAATGGAGTCTGCATTGGCAAGATTTTCCGCAATGATCCGCATACGCGCCTGCTGGGCACGCAGGGCGCTGGCGGCGATCTCCATCGGCGCATTGGTGGCAGTGATCGGTGAGCGCGGCGGCAAGGCCATAGATTAGGTCTCCTGTCCCTTAGCCATGTTCAACGCCCCGGGGCCCTGGCCGCGGTGCGCAACATACCAAGCGATTTTTGATAAAAACCCATGGCCGCATCATAATTGGCCCGGGTGTCGGTCAGTTTCATCATCTGGTCTTCGAGCACCACGCCATTGCCGTCCAGATTGACCTCTGTGTCCTTATAATTGGTCGGCTTGCCGCCCGTACTCGACATGGCCCGCATTCCGGGCAGGTGTTTGGCATTGGTCTGCAAAACTTGCGGCGCGCTCGTGATTGAAAACCCACTATCGGACGGCTTCAAGCGGCCTGAGCTGGCCTTGCCGTCTTGCAGTGTGAAGGGTTTCAAATCGCGCGCCGCATAGTCGGGCGTATCTGAATTGGCAACATTTTCAGATATCAGCCGCTGGCGACGGTTGAGATAGCCCAACCGATCTTTCAACAACGAAAACAAAGGTATGTTTTGAATGTCCATAATCTATCGATAATTGAACAGGGTTAATCTAGACTTAAGAGAGTCAGGCATAAACTGTTCGACATCAGATTGTTGAACCTCTCACCCCCGCCTGGATACAGACCTTGATTTTTTGGGAAATTCTTCGCGCATGCCTGGCCTTGGGCTTTACCTTGGCGGTCGCCGGACTGGTGGCCTATGGGCTTAGGCGCTTTGGTCCAGACACCCTGACCCGGCTGCAGGGCCTGAAAGGGCCGGCCAAGCGCATGGTTGTGCTGGAAACCCTCATGCTCGACCCCCAGCGCCGCCTGATCCTGTTTCGTCTTGATCGCGAGGAAAAACTGCTCCTGCTCGGCGAGGGGCAAATCCTGCAAACCCAGCCTGTGCAAGACCAATCCTCCCAACCTGTGGAACCGCCCAGCCAATGACCTCGCGCCCCAACCCCCGCAGCAATTCGCGCCGCCTGCCGGCCAGTCTCTGGCTTGGCCTTGGCGCCAGCCTGATCTTGTGCTGCCTGCCCAGTCTGGCTCAGGCCCAGTCGTTAAACATCAATCTGGGTACGGGCGCTGGCCTGACCGAGCGGGTCGTACAATTGATCGCGCTCTTGACCATACTATCCTTGGCCCCCTCCATACTGATTATGACCACCGCCTTTGTTCGGATCGTGGTGGTGCTATCCTTGCTGCGCACGGCCATTGGCCTTCAGCAAAGCCCGCCCAATGCTGTGATTATCAGCTTGTCGCTGTTTTTGACCGCCATCGTCATGGGGCCGACCTTTCAGGCGTCTTATGATGCGGGCGTTCGGCCCTTGCTGAACAAGCAGATGGAACTGCCCCAGGCCTTTAACGCCGCCTCTGGCCCGGTAAAAACCTTTATGCTGAGCCAGGTCCAGACCAAGGATCTGGAGCTATTCCTGCGCCTGTCCAAGGTCAAAAAGCCGCCAACCCAGGCGGAAATCCCCCTCCAGGTCCTGACCCCTGCCTTCATGATCAGCGAGCTCAAGCGCGCGTTTGAGATTGGATTCTTGCTGTTTGTGCCCTTCCTCGTCATCGATCTGGTCGTGGCAAGCATATTGATGAGCATGGGTATGATGATGCTGCCACCGAATGTGATTTCCCTGCCGTTCAAGCTGATCTTTTTCGTGCTGGTCGATGGCTGGGGGCTAGTGTGCGGCTCTTTGTTGGAAAGCTTCCATCAAGGCCGGGTGCCTATACCGGGCGCGGGATGATTTGCGCCACTAGCCTTGCCGCTGCGCCGCGCTAGCCTGGGCGGCCTTGGCGGGTTCGGGGCTGGCCTTTAGAGTCTCAGTGCGAAACTTCTGCTTGGTGCGCACGGCCCACTGCGAAAACGTATCCATTTGCGACAAGGTCGACATTATCCGCGTCGGGTTGACGGCCCGGTCATCATCCGCCCCCGCCAAGGCCAGTTGCAGGGCATCGGCCTGCCGGGCTTTTTCAGCCAAGGGTGCAAAGCGCTGCCTTAACCGGTTCAAGGCCTTGTCATCCTTGGCCAGGCTATAGCTGACGGCGGCGCGCAGCAGGCTGTCTTCCTCGTCATCAGACAAGGGATTGTCCTGATTTTTCCAGCGGTCACCGAGTTTTGTCTCAAAGGCTGGCCCCGCCTGGATCCAGATCTTTTTACGCCAGGCAATATCATTGCGAATGTCTGTCGCTTCTTGGGACCTGTCCCCAGCCAAGAGTTCAAGCGCATGGTCTGGCTTGCCCAATTCATTCCAAGCCCTGGCCTCAATCACCCGGCGCTCGGCGCTCAGGGCCGCTGGCAACAGGGTGGACCGGGAGTCATTAATCGCCAAAAGCGCCTTTTGTGGCTGATGATTCATCAATTGGACCAGAGCCAAATCGGTGGCGACAAGACTGCGCGGCAAGCCTTCCAGTCGGTTATCAACCTGATATTTAAGCAGTTCAGCCGCCTGATCCAGCAAATCGACATCAACCAGCCTGCGTGCAAGCCGGCGCACAATCACATCGCCATCACTGCCAATCGGCGTCAGATACTTGTAATCATAAAACAGCGCCAAGGCCTGAATAGGCGGTAAGGAGTCCGCCAAGCCCTCCAAAAACAGGCTTTGGAAAATCGTACTGGCATCGTCTGCCAATTGCCGCGCCTCGGGCACGTCGGGCGTGCGCCTGCCAAGAGAGCTGAGGACTGCCAAGGCCTCACGATAACGGCCAAGATCAACATACAATTGCGCTTGGATAGCAACGGCCTTGAGCTCGGTTGCGTCCCCGCGCCAGCCAAGGCGAACGCGATCATAAGCATCCAGGGCCTGCGCCGGACTGATCTTACCACGCACCTGCTTGATCTGGGTCGCTCTGAGCATGGCTGGCATCCGAATCTGTGCTGAGTTGGCCTTGCTCAGGGCCTCATACATAGCCAAGGCGCGGCTCGTATCGCCAAAGCGATCAAACAGGTCGGCCTGTACCATCAAGGTCTTGAGCCGTTCCAGCGGCTCGACATTCTGTTGCAGGGCCATGGGTATCAACTGACTGGCCCCCTTCAAATCGCCAGCCTCCATCATGGCCTTGACATTGGCGCGGATAAACCGCGCACGCCAAAGCGACGGAAACGCGCTCAAGGCCGATTCACTTGGGGTAAAGGCTTCGCGAGCCGCGTCCCACTGGCCGCTCTGTGCCGCGCTATAGCCCCGCCAAAGCGCGCTGGCGGGATCGCTGGCAAGCTCAGGCCCGGACAGGTCCGCCAAGGCCTCGGCATAGCGCCCAACCATGGCATTGGCGGCCCCGCGCAATCCGCGAAAATCTGGCTCATCCAGGCTGGCACGGTTTGATTTGGCAAGGGCGTTTAACACCCCAATACCCTCATAGGCCAGGTCAGAGCCGATCAAGAACCTGGCCAGAGCCATTCTGGCATTAACCGGGGCGCGACTGCCCTCGCCAGCCTCAGCCGCAGCGGCGGCAAACAGGGCATTGTAGCGACCGATAAAGCCACCGGATCCGGTTCTTGACCAGGAACTGAAATCGACCAGGCCGGGCATGGCCGCCGCCTGAAGTGGGCCGCCGCCCCGGCCAATGCTCTTGGCGCGGTTGTCCTCTGACAGGGCAAGGCCCTTTGGGCGCCCAATCTGCACCTGATTACCCGACACAGCCACACTCAAATCATCGGCAATCGGCTCAATCGCCAGCCCCTGAAACGATTTGAGCAGGGCCATATCGACAAACTCGCGGCGCATGGCCAGACCCTTGATCGGTGCCAAGGCGAGGACCGCGACGAGCCGGTCTCCAACCACAGGATCATCAATCCAGACTGCACGGCTGGCCCCCGGCAAATCGGCCTTAAGCCCGCTCTGGTTCAGCTTTTCGTCACCGGAAATGGTGATATTGGTTGAAGCGGCGGCCTTGGATGGCCCCAGTGCAATGGTCCAGGTCCCGGCACTGGCCGAAACGCCAATCGCTTCGCCAGGTGCAATCGCCACGCGCAGGGCGGTAAAATCAGCGCCAGATACGGTTTTGGGCTGCAAGGTCTTGATCAATTCCCTTGGCCACCGGCTTGTGTCCAGCCTGGCCTTGGCATCAAAGACGGCCCAGACCCCGTCTCCGCGTCGAAACACGGCAGCCGCGACCGGTGCCTTCCAGGCAAATTGCAGGACGGTCTGGTCAGACTGACGACTAATCCCAATCGGTAAAGCGCCAGTGACTGGCCCTGGATCGACCGGCTCGGCGACGGGCGCGGCTGCCTTGTCGGATGGCTTTTTTGCATCCTGCGCAGGCCGTGGCGGCGGATCAAACTGGCCGCGCTTGAAAGCATTGATGAACAAGACCCCATCCGCCACGCCGAAGGTGGCATCGGCGCCCTCGGCCAGGGTCACAGTAACGTCGGTGGAGTCTTTAAGCGCGCTATAGTCCACGCTCTTTATAAAGGGCGGCGGGGATAGGCGAAGACGCGTAAGATTGGGCGGGGTTGTGCCGGGCAGACGCACCACCAGGGTCTGGCCAGACCGCCTGACCCCCGCGCCGCGACCCGCGCCACCGGCAAATTCAATGCGCGACAGATCCTTGTTTTGCGCAACCCGAACCTCATTACCCCCACGCCTCGCCTCAGGCGCGGCGGCCACATTTGCAGAGCCCATGGCCAAGGCAAGCATAAGGCCAATAAAAAGGCGCATCCGAGATCTTGAAGGCGAGGTCATAATCGCGCCGCCCTTAGCCTTTTTGGACCTTGGGCGCATTTTGGGGCTTGGCCAGGCCTGGCCCCGATCCAGGCGTTGCAGGCGGCTGGGCCATGGCATCGCGCGCATCCTTGATCACCTTGGCCGCCACAAAACGATTGGCCAGTTTTTCCGTCAGGGCCTTGGCCTCCTCTGGGGCCATCTTGGCCAGTATGGCCGACAGTATGGGGGCCTTCATCTGCGCGGCGATGGGCACGCGAACACTGTCATCCATAAGCGCCATACGGCTGGCCGCATCCTTGGGCTTCATGGTCTCATAAATAACGATTAAGCGGGCAATCTCGGCATCTTGTTGATTCTCCGCCTGCTTGATCAGTGCCGCAACCTGGGTCTTGAGCGCCTGCATGGTCTTGAGCTTGCCATCCAGCTTGTTTTCCGCCACCGCCAGCAATTGCAGTTGCAGATCGATGGATTTTTCGCGTTGATCCAGTTGCCCACGCCGCGAGCCAAGGCTTTGCAACACCTTCAGCTCGGCTTGCGACAGGCCAGCTTCCTTGGCCAGGGCCTCGGTCGAGACGGCGCAGACCGTGCCCGCCTTGGGCAATTGGATACCGGTCACGGGCCCCTGGGCTGCCAGACGAATCCGGTCCAGTCCCGGCTGGTCTGGCACCTTGTCGGCCGGGCCCGGCGCATTGCCATCCGAAGGCAAGGGCTTGGCCGCCTTGGCGCCCGAGACAACGTCTTGCGCAAAAGCCTTTGCCCCGGACATGGCCTTGGGCAGATCACCCGCGCTGGTCAGGCCCTTAATCGCCAAGACCCCGCCAATCGCGACGGCAATCACAGGTAAAAGACGCGGGGTTGCACTCATTGACGACCTCCAAACGGTTTAGCGGGCTCATCGAATAGGTCATCATCCAGCGCCTTGGCATTACGGCCACGGTGCGGGTCGGCGCGGTTTGCAATGACCGGGTTTGCGCCAAGGGGCTGGCCAGTCCTCGCATCGTGTGCAAGCCGTACCCTTGGCTTTGACGACAGGACACTCGGCTGGACCGGCAATGTCAGCGGCGCTTTGGCCAGTTCGAGGGCCGCGGCCATGGACTGGTCCAGTTGATCGGCAAGCGCGCGGGCCTGGACAATACGGCTGCTCAAGACATCGCCCGATTCCTGGGCGGTAATGCGTAACTGGGTCAGGCCTGCCTGGGCACGGGCCGAGGCGGAATTGAGCTCCTGAACCGCCAAGGCAAAGCTCTGATGGCTCTTGCGCAGGTCCTTTAAGCGGCGCTCAAGCCGAACCCCGACCGCCAAGGCCGTGATCAGCAGGGTCGCCAAGAGCAGGTTCAAAACCAGCGGCACAAAACTCATGTCAGCCCCCCCAAGGTTTTCTTTGCCGTGGCGGTTAGGGGATGCTCAATGCGCATGGCCACCCGATTGTCACGCCGGCCAATCCGCCCATGCGTTAGCGGAATTGTTCCCGCCCGCAGCTCGACCAGACTGTCGGGCGCGGCATTGAGCATGAATGTGTCCCCGACCTTGAAATCGAGCACCTGTTGCAGATTGATTGTCTGTTCATCCAGAACGCAGCTGACCTCCATCTGGGTGGACCAGATCTCGGTCGCCAAATGCCCTTCCCAAATATTGTCGCGGCCAAATTTTTCGCCCATGAATTGTTGCAGCAGAAGTTTGCGAATTGGCTCTAGGGTGCCATAGGGCAATAACAGCTCCAGCCGCCCGCCACGGTCCTCCATATCGATACGCAACTTGACCAGTATGGCCGCATTGGCAGGGCGGGCGATGGCGGCAAACCTGGGATTGGTCTCTAATCGGTCCAGCTTGAAGGTGACGGGTGTCAGGGGCTCGAACGCCTGCTTGGCATCGGCCAAGACCACCTCGATCATCCGCTGAACCAGGACCCGTTCGATCGTGGTATAGGGCCTGCCCTCGACGCGCATGGCGGCCGAACCGCGACGTCCGCCCAGCAGCACATCGACCACCGAATAGATCAGATTGGAATCCACGGTCAAAAGACCGTAATTGTCCAATTCTTCAGCGCGAAAGACGCAAAGGATCGCTGGCAAGGGGATGGTATTGAGATAGTCGCCAAACCGGATCGAAGAAATATTGTCCAAGGACACCTCGACATTGTCCGAGGTAAAATTGCGCAGGCTGGTGCTCATCAAACGCACAAGGCGGTCGAACACGATCTCCAGCATTGGCAGCCGCTCATAACTGACCAGGGCCGAATTGATGATGGCCCGAATGCCGGACTGTTGGTCAGCATCCTCAATGGTCGGATCAAAGCCGAGCAGATTATCGATTTCATCCTGGTTCAGAATGCGCTCGACGCCGGGCAGGAATCCACCCGACCCATCGGTTGCGCCGATGGTGGCATTGGGGTCTGAGCCGCCCTGCAAGCTGGTTGCTGTGTCCGTATCGTCTGCCATAATCAATCGCTTCCAAGCCTAGGCCTAGTTGATGAGCATTTCCTCAATCAGGACCGAATTCACCCGGGTGGGGGCCACGATCAGATTCACCCGGCGCAAGATCTCCATCCGCACCTGATAACTGCCCTGACTGCCTTGCAGGTCTTCGATCCTCAATTCTCGAAACAGGGCCTGAAAGGCGTCCTGCAGCCTTGGGCCATTGGCCGTCACAGTCTCAGCCGCCGCCTCGTTGGGCAGTTCAAAGGTCAATTTCAGCTTCAAATACGTGGCCCGACCATCGGACGACTGCATATTGGCGACAATCGGCGGCAGGGTATAGAAAACCACCCCATCGGGGCCTTCATGAATAACCGGGTCATTGGGACCAGGCTTTTCCTTTTCACCGCCCTCCTTTTTTTCCGCCTTCTTCTTTTTGGGCTCTTCCTTCTTTTCCGCCGCATGGGCATCGGGCTTTTTGGCAAAAATCATGAAATAAGCGCCTGCGCCGCCCGCCAAGACGATCACGCCCGCTGCAATGCCAATCAATAAAAGGGGCGGACCCTTTTTCTTGGTCTTTTCGGTCTCAGCGACCTCAGTTTCTGCATCATCTGTATTGGCCATTAGTTTGGGCACCGTGTTTTTGTCTTGAGCGCAGCAAGCCAGCGCGTACCAGGCCTTGCGGCCTAAACACGCGATTGCTTCCCAAGATCAATGCCTCGTTTTGGTTAAATATTAGTTTTTACTATCTTATGGTGGCGGCAGAAATTGCCGGGCAAATCTTGTCCCCAGACTCTTGGGTGACCGTAAAATGCATTGATTTTTTTGAAGTTTTTGACTGGCCTAAGCCTTGCGTCACTCCAAATTCGCTACGGAAGCGAAATGGAATGGGGCGTCTGATTTGGATAATTCACTTTATGTCGGCCTGTCACGGCAAATGAACCTGAAGCGGCAGATGGATATTGTCGCCAACAATATTGCCAATCAAGACACGCCCGGTTTCAAAAACGAACGTCTGATTTTTCAGGAATACGCCAAGGGCCCGGCGGCAACGGACGGCGGGCCCAAGCCGATCAAGTTTGTCTATGATATCGGCGTCGCCAACGACTTTAAGGCGGGTACAATACAACGCACGGGCAATCCGCTGGATATGGCAATCGAGGGGGATGCGTTTTTTACGATCAATACGCCAGACGGGGTGCGTTATACGCGCGATGGTCGGTTTACCCTGGATAATACAGGCCGGCTCGTGACCCAAGCTGGCGATCCGGTCGCTGGCGAGGGCGGCGAGATTGCCTTTGATATCAGCCAAGGTCCAATTTCGGTCAGCCGTGACGGTGTGATCAGCCAAGGCAATCTGCGCATAACCCGCCTCAATCTTGCGCAGTTTGGCACATTGGCGGGACTGACAAAAACCGGCGCCGGACTTTTTCAGGCGGGGAGCAATCAGCAAGCCCTGCCAGCCACCAATGCCGGCATTTCCCAGGGCAGTATTGAAGGCTCCAACGTCAATCCCATCCTGGCCATTTCGGAAATGATCGAGGTCAGCCGGGCCTATGAACGCATGTCCAAGCTCATGGACCAAAATGCCGACCTGTCCCGAGGTGCGATCCAGCGCCTTGGCAAGCTGAACTAGACCAGAAGGATAAAGACCTATGCGCGCCTTGCAAACCGCAGCCTCAGGCATGAGTGCCCAACAGCTGAATGTGGAAGTGATTTCGAACAATTTGGCCAATCTGAACACGGTCGGCTACAAGCGCCAAAGGGCGCAGTTTCAAGACTTGCTCTATCAAACAGAATTGCGCGCCGGGGCATTGTCGTCGGATGCCGGCACGATCGTACCCACCGGCATTCATATCGGCACCGGGGTCAAGGCCGGTTCAGTCTACCGGATTACAGAACAGGGCACGCCTGCCCAAACCGGCAATAAACTCGATATAGCCGTCAATGGCCGAGGGTTTTTCCAGGTGCTGCTGCCCTCAGGCGAGACGGCCTATACGCGGGACGGCACGTTTTCCAAGAATGATCAGGGCCAGATCGTGACCGCAGATGGCTATCTGGTTCAGCCGACCATCACCATTCCGCCTGACGCCACCGATATCACCATCTCGCCCGGCGGCCAGGTTCAAGTCACTCAGCCGGGCATAGTTGCCCCCGTTCAGATCGGCCAATTGACGCTTGCAACCTTCATAAACGAAGCGGGCATGGAGGCCATTGGCGGCAATCTGTTGCTCGAAAGCGGGGCCTCTGGCGCGGCGACCATTGGTACCCCCGATGTCGGCGGTGTCGGCAAGCTGCTGCAACAATATACCGAAGCCTCAAATGTCGATGCGATTACCGAAATCACATCCCTGATTGTGGCCCAGCGGGCCTATGAAATGAATTCCAAGGTCATTACCGCAACCGACCAAATGCTCTCCACCAGTAACCAGATGAAAAGCTAGGAGCCCCGACCATGATTATCCGATGGACTGTTTTAGGACTTGCCGCTGGTGCCTTGATGCTGGCCGCTTCCCCAAGCCTGGCTGGGCAAAAAGTGAATTTGCGCAGCGAATTATCCAGCCCGGGCAGTTTGGTGACCTTCGACGACCTGTTCGAAGACCCAGGCCAGGCCCGCCAGGTCATAGTCGCCACGCGCAATCAGCCAAACGCCACCTTGTTTCTAGATGCTCAGGCCGTGCAACAGCTCGCCGCCCAGTACGGCCTGAACTGGGACAATGCTACGGGCCTTCGGCGTCTGATTGTTCGCCCACAATCGCCGGCCGATCAGTTCGCCGTCCGGCGCGATGCTAAGCTTTCACCCGCAGTCGTGCCCGTGGTGCGGATGGCCCCAAATCCTGCACTGATCTCTGCGGCCTTAATCATCCAAAAGGGCGATCTGGTGCAGGTGGCTTATCGCGACCAGGGCCTGTTGGTCAGCATTCAGGGCCGCGCCCTGGGTGCCGCAGCGGTGGGCCAGACCCTTAGCGTGCTCAATCCAGGCTCCAAAAGGACCATTGACGCGATTGCGGCCGGTCCAGGCCAGGCCGTGACCGGTCCAGACATGGGGGCCTTGCAATCTCAGACCGATGCGCCGCGCCATATTGCGCTGCTTCCTTAGAAAGGCCTAAGCGTGACCCAGTCCTTGTCCCTGCTCAAACCCGCCGCAGTCTGGCTGGCCATGACCTTGCCCCTTGCCGCCTGCTCGACGGTCAAGGAGGCGGTAAACGGCCCGCAACTGGCCCCGATCGGCTATCCCGCCGCGCTTGTGCCGCAAAACCAACAGGTCTTGGCCGCGCCCAACGGGCCACAAAACCAGCCCGCCTCGGCCAATTCGCTCTGGCGCGTGGGTGCCCGGGCCTTTTTCAACGACCAGCGCGCCAGCAAGGTCGGCGACATACTGACGGTCCAGATCGAGATCGATGACAGCGCCAAGGTCTCCAATGCCACAGACCGCGCCCGCTCGACCAAGAGTTCAGGCGGTGTCAGCAATTTTCTTGGCCTGGAATCCAGCCTCGGCAAGGCGCTGCCCGGCGGATTTGATCCGGGAAATGCTGTGGACTATGGCGGCCAGTTTACCGGCAAGGGCTCGGGCAGTGTAACGCGCAAGGAACAGATTTCGCTGACCGTCGCGGCCCTGGTGGCCCAGGTCCTGCCCAATGGCAATCTGATCATTCAAGGTCGCCAGGAAGTGCGCACCAATGGGGAATTGCGCGAACTGACCGTGGCGGGCATAGTCCGGCCCGAAGATATTTCCTCGGCCAATACGATCAAGCATAGCCAGATCGCAGAGGCCCGCATCTCCTATGGTGGCCGCGGCGATATCAGCCGCATGAACAAGGCCCCCGCCGCGCAAAACTTGATCGAAACCCTGTCGCCGTTTTAAGGGTCCGCTCAAGGCGAACGCATGGTGATCCTGCCAGAGTCCGATTGCATCGCCCTGAGAGATGGCGCCGTGTCGAAACTGGATAGGGACGCCATCAAGCGCTTTGCCCGCAAGCCTGGTCCCCACAAACTTGGTCAAGGCGATATTGGACGGCCCTAACCGCTGCAAAGCCTGAACACAGGCGCTTGAGGCCAACCCATAGCCTCTGCTAGGCTGCGCTTATGAGCCTTGCCCTTTATACCCATCAAGACATGCTGCTGCACCAGACCGGCGAAGGCCATCCGGAGCGGTCACAAAGGCTGGGTGCAGTGCTAGATGCGCTGGGCGATGCCAGCGATCTGGACCTTGAGATCAAGCAGGCCAGGCTGGCCGATCCCTCGGATCTGATGCGGATTCACCCCAAGGCCTTTGTCGATGCCATGTTTGCCGCCAGCCCTGCGGAGGGCATGCATAGGCTTGACCCCGACACCGTCTTGTCGCCCGGCAGCCTGACGGCGGCTAGGCGTGCGGCCGGGGCCGTGCTCGATGCGGTTGAGGCTGTGGCGCAAGGCCAGCATCAAAGGGCCTTTTGCGCCGTGCGTCCGCCCGGACACCATGCAGAACCCGGCACGGCCATGGGCTTTTGCGTATTTAGCAATGTGGCGATTGCCGCAAAGCGTGCCCAGTCGCTGGGTATGGCCAAGGTTGCGGTGGTTGATTTTGATGTCCATCACGGCAATGGCACCCAGGCCGCGTTTGAACACGATCCTAGCCTGTTTTTCGCCTCTATTCACCAGTCGCCGCACTATCCCGGCACGGGTGATCCCTCCGAAACCGGGGTCGGCAATATCGTCAATGCGACCGTGGCAGACATGGCCCCCCGCGAGGTCTGGCGGCGGCAATTTGAATCCATGATGCCAGCCCTAGACGCCTTTGCCCCGGACCTGATCCTGGTTTCAGCAGGCTTTGATGCCCATGCCCGCGATCCACTCGCAGGCCAATTGCTGGAGGCGGAAGATTTTGCCTGGGCAAGCCGCGCCATCTTGACAATTGCACGCAATCGCTGCGGCGGACGGCTTGTATCCTCGCTTGAGGGAGGGTACGACCTTGAAGCATTGGGACAATCAGCCTTGGCGCATGTGCGCGCCTTGCAGGAGGGGTAATCTGATCGGAAGACCGCATAGCGGATGACTGTTCAGTCCATCATGACCACCGATCCAGCCCCGTCCTTAACCCATACCGACAATGGCTCGGCCATGCCCAAACGCGCCCTGATTACCCTGGCGCGCCACGGCGAACCTGCGCTTGACCGCAATATCCGGCTAAGGGCCAAGGATTATTTGGATTGGTGGGCACGGTATGAGGAAAGCGGCCTGCTTGCGGGCCAGACCCCGCCCGCCGATCTGGTCAATCTGGCCCAGCAGGCCGATATCATCATGACCTCAACCCGGCCCCGCGCGATCCAGACCGCCCGCGCGGTGTGTTCTGAGCGAAGCTTTAGCAGCCATGAGATGTTTATCGAAGCGCCCCTGCCGCCGCCGCCTTTTCCCGACATGGTCAAGGCTTCGCCGCGTATATGGGGGTTTTTATCGCGGTTTTGGTGGTGGTTTTTCAATCATCATGGCGGTCAAGAGACCCGCGCCGAGGCCAGGTTGCGGGCCAAGGCAGCAGCGCGGCATTTGACGGAACTGGCCGACCAAGGCCAGGACGTGCTGGTTTTGGCTCACGGCTTTTTCAACGCCATGATCGGGATTGAACTCAAACGGCTCGGCTGGAAGCCCGTTCTGGATCAGGGCTATGACTATTGGTCGCAAAAACGCTATCAGCGGCCATGATCTAACCACCTTGGTCCAAAGATGGGCGATTGCGCCAAGGCCCATCTGTCGCCTAAGCTTGTGCTTTCTTGCGGAGTCCTCATGACCGAAGCTGTCGATATTGCCGCCTTGAGCTTTGAGCAGGCCTTGGGCGAGCTTGAAAAAATCGTTGCCGAACTGGAATCTGGCCAGGCCCCGCTTGAGCGGTCAATCGATGTTTATGAGCGCGGCGCGGCCCTGAAAGCCCATTGTGAAAAGAAACTCGAAGCCGCTCGGCTGCGCGTTGAAAAGATCGTGGTCGGGGCTCAGGGCAAGGTCAGCGTTGAAACCGCAGATTTCAGCTAACCCGCATGGCTGACACCGAACATGCCATCATGGCGCAGCCTATCGGTTTTGAGGATTTTGAGCGGGTAGACATCCGTGTCGGAACCATTATCGCGGCCGAGGTGTTTCCTCAGGCCCGCAAGCCTGCCTATCGCCTGACCATCCGGTTTGGGGCCGTGCTTGGGATCAAGCGGTCCTCGGCCCAGATTACCCATCATTACAGCCTTGAAGAACTGGTCGGCCGGCGTGTCGCAGCCGTGGTCAGTTTTCCGCCGCGCCAGATTGGCCCCTTTATGTCCGAAGTCCTGTGTCTGGGCTTTCCAGATGCCCATGGCCATGTGGTACTGGCCACGGTTGACCGCTCGGTCCCAGACGGAGGGCGGCTGTTTTGACCGACATGGCCGATAAGGATCTATCCGTTAAGCTTGGCCTGCGCATTGCAAAGGCGGCTGATCTGGTGACGGTGGCGCTCGATGCGCTCTTGCCGCGCAGTGACGGGCCCGAACAGCGCCTGACCGAGGCCATGCGCTATGCGGCCCTAGGTCCGGGCAAGCGTTTGCGGCCATTTTTCGCGCTCGAAGCGGCGAAAATGTTTGATCTGGACGAGCGTTCGGTCCTGCGCGCCGCCTGCGCTCTGGAATGCATCCATGCCTATAGTCTGGTTCATGATGACCTTCCGGCCATGGATGATGATGATATGCGCCGAGGCCGCCCCACCGTGCACAAGGCCTATGACGAGGCCACGGCCATATTGGTCGGCGATGCCTTGCAAAGCGTGGCCTTTGAAATCATGGCCCATCCTGACACGCATGAGGACGGGCAGGTCCGGGCCGAACTGGTCTATCGTTTGGCCAAGGCCGCAGGCGCGCGCGGCATGGCCGGTGGTCAGATGATCGATATCTTGGGCGTGCGCGACGATCTGGGCACGGTTGCACGGATGCAAAGGCTCAAGACCGGTGCCCTGATCGCCTATGCCTTTGAGATCCCGCTTGTGCTGGCCCAGGCGGGCGAGGCCGAGCGTCATGCCCTGATGGGATTTGCTCAAGACCTTGGCCTCGCCTATCAGATTGTCGATGATGTTCTGGACGTGGAAGGCGAGGCCGACCTTTTGGGCAAGGCTGCTGGCGGCAAGGATAGCGCAATGGGCAAGGCCAATTATGTCACCCTGCTGGGGCTGGACATTGCCAAGGAACGGGTCGATCTGTTGGCCCAGCAGGCCAAGGCGCATCTGGACACATTTGGTCGGCAGGCGGATTATCTTCGAGACAGTGTGGATTTCGTGCTAGAGCGGCGACACTGATCGACGGATTTGTTTTAAGGGTCAGGCCCAAGGCCTGGAATGACGATGGCATCAAAAACGCCTCTTTTGGATACGGTCAACCTGCCCGCAGACACGCGGTCCTTCAATCTGGCCCAGTTGCGACAATTGGCCGACGAGGTTCGGGCCCAAACCATTGACAGCGTATCGGGCACAGGCGGTCATCTGGGTGCTGGCCTTGGCGTGGTCGAGCTGACGGTTGCCCTGCACCATGTGTTTGAGACGCCCAAGGATATACTGATCTGGGATGTTGGCCATCAGGCCTATCCGCACAAGATCTTGACCGGTCGCCGCGACCGGATGCACACCTTGCGCCAAGGCTCGGGCCTGTCGGGTTTTACCAAGCGTTCGGAAAGCCAGTATGACCCGTTCGGGGCCGCCCATGCAGCCACCTCGATCTCGGCAGCGCTTGGCTTTTGCGCCGCCCGCGATCAGCGCGGCGAGGACAACAAGGTCATTGCCGTCATTGGCGACGGCTCAATGAGCGCGGGCATGGCCTATGAGGCCATGAATAATGCCTCCGAGACCACCAAACAGTTGATTGTCATCCTCAATGACAATGACATGTCGATTGCGCCCCCTGTCGGTGGCATGAGCGCCTATATGGCCAGGCTTGTGTCCGGCGGCGGCTATCAATCCTTGCGCAAGCTTGGCAAGACCATGGCCGGTGCCCTGCCCAAGCCCTTGCAAGAAGCGGCCCGCAAGGCCGAAGAATATGCTCGCGGCATGGTCACGGGCGGCACGTTTTTCGAAGAGCTTGGCTTTTACTATATCGGCCCCATTGACGGCCACGACATGGACAATCTGGTTCAAGTCTTGAAAAATGCCAAAGAATTCAAAGACCGTCCGGTTCTGGTGCATGTGGTGACGCAAAAAGGCAAGGGCTATGCCCCGGCTGAAAATGCCGCCGACAAGTATCATGGCGTGGTGCGGTTTGACGTGGTCACGGGCCAACAGGCCAAGACCCCGACCGTCCATCCCAGCTATACCAAGGTGTTTGCCACCGAACTGATCAAACAGGCCGAGCGCGATGAGCGGATTGTCGCCATTACCGCGGCCATGCCATCGGGCACCGGCCTTGACCTGTTTGCCAAGCGGTTTCCAAGCCGCACCTTTGATGTCGGTATTGCCGAACAGCATGCCGTGACCTTTGCTGCGGGTCTTGCCGCCGACGGGATGAAGCCGTTTGCTGCCATCTATTCGACCTTCCTCCAGCGCGGTTATGATCAGGTCGTGCATGATGTGGCCATTCAGGGCCTGCCCGTACGATTTGCGATCGACCGGGCCGGTCTGGTCGGGGCGGATGGTCCAACCCATGCGGGATCGTTTGATATTGGCTTTCTCGGTGCCCTGCCCGGCTTTGTGGTCATGGCCGCTGCCGATGAGGATGAACTGGCCAAGATGGTGGCCACCAGCGCCGCGATTGATGACGGTCCAAGCGCATTTCGTTATCCGCGCGGAGACGGTACCGGCATTGGCGTGCCCGAATTGGCCGAGCCTTTGGAAATTGGCCGTGGCCGAATTCTGCGCGAGGGCACTTCGGTGGCGATTTTGTCGCTCGGCACCCGCCTGCAAGAAGCCCTCTATGCTGCCGATATTCTAGCGGCGCATGGCCTGCCCACCACTGTGGCCGATGCCCGTTTCGCCAAGCCGCTGGATGAGGACATGATCCTGCGTCTGGCGCGTGAGCATGAATGCTTGATCACGATTGAAGAGGGCGCCATTGGCGGTTTTGGCGGATTTGTCTTGCAGATGCTGGCCGCCCGCGGCGCGCTTGACCGGGGCCTGAAGGTTCGCACCCTGACCCTGCCCGATATTTTCCAGGATCAGGACAAGCCTGACATCATGTATGCTCAGGCAGATCTCGACGCCGACGCCATTGTCGCAACAGCCCTCTTGGCCATGGGTCTGGACAAGGCACCCGCTAATCTAAGGGCCTAGCCCTTGGCCCTGATTCGCCGCGCCATAGCCACAGATGCGTCGGCCCTGACCAGGGTCGGGCGTGTGAGCTTTACCGAGACCTTTGGCCATCTCTATCCGCCAGACGACCTTAACCACTATCTCTATAGCGGCCATACCGAGGCTGCCTATGCCGGCTGGATTGCCAATCCGGCCTATGGGGTATGGGTCGCGGAGATTGACGGCGAAGGGGTTGGATATGCCCTGACCGGCCCTTGCGACCTGCCCCACGGCGAGGTTACACCCGGTTGCGGCGAGCTAAAGCGGCTGTATCTGCTCGCAAAAGCGCATAATCAGGGCCTGGGTGGGCAATTGCTCAAGACCTGTCTGGATCACATGTCCAGGCCTGGTCGGCGGCTCTGGATCGGGGTCTGGAGCGAAAACTACGGCGCTCAGCGGCTCTATGGTCGGCACGGGTTTGTAAAGGTCGGGGAATACGAATTTCCCGTCGGCACCACTCGCGATCATGAATTCATCCTAAGCCGCCCAGCCTGATCTCAATAACCACCCATAAGATAACAGCTTGATTGGCATTGTTAGGTTGCATTTTGTAACACTTGAAATAGTGTGGGGTTACGGGCGCTTTTGGGACCAGTTGGAAAACTGTTCTTAAACGGTTTGACCCGCGATTTTTTGGTGTGACCAAACGGAGTCGGGGCAGAATGCTGCGGATTGGTTATGTTTTCGATACAGATCTGATTGGTGGCCAGGCGACCTTGTCGCCCGCCGGTCAGGCCGATCGCGATGCGCTGGAAGCGGCGGGCTGCAATGTTGTGCGGATCGAAACTGGCGTGCGCAGACGAACCGGCTATGGCCCGGTGTTGCAATCGGTGCTGGAATTTGCCGGCCCAGGCGATGAGGTCTTGATTATGCGCGCCGATCAGATCGCAAACTCGGCCAGCGCCATACTGCACATGGTCCAGACCCTGCAAGACCGCAATGTGCTGGTGCGGATATTGGAATCTGGCCTGTCCAACCAGGGCGATGTCGGCGAGACCCTGATAAAAACCCTCAAGGCCGTCAGCAGTCTCGAAACCCAGTCTCTGCGGCGCTTGAACGGCAGTGGCAGGCCAGGTGCCCGTAACCGCACCGATGCCGACGAAATCTTGAGCCTGAAGGCCCGCGGCCTGGCGGCCACCGAAATTGCCAGCACGCTTGGCGTGTCGCGCATGACCATCTGGCGCAAGTTGAAACAGCTCTCAAACCAAACCGCATAGGGGTACTGGACACTGATCGCTTGCGGCCTCATTCTGGGTTCCAAACAAGCGTTCGAAACCATCCGGTCCCCGTTCAAAAATCTGCCCAGAGCCCGCCCATGTTTATGCGATTTTTTTCAGAGCTGCGACAGGCTCGTGTTCCAGTCTCGCTTAAAGAGTATCTGATGCTCATGGAGGCCATGGACAAGGCGGTCATAGACCGCACGGTCGAGGATTTCTATTTCCTGTCTCGCGCCGCCCTGATCAAGGATGAGAAGAATCTCGACAAGTTTGACCGTATTTTCGGCAGTGTCTTCAAGGGTCTGGAAAAGGTCGATGATGACGGCATGGCCGAGATTCCAGCCGAATGGCTCAAGCTGCTCACAGAAAAATTCCTCACCGATGAGGAAAAGGCCGAGATCGAGGCGCTGGGCGGGTTTGAAAAACTGATGGAGACGCTGCAAGAGCGGCTCAAGGAACAAAAAGAGCGCCATGAGGGCGGCAATAAATGGATCGGTACCGGCGGTACCTCGCCCTTTGGCGCCAATGGTTATAATCCCGAAGGCGTGCGGATCGGTCAGGACAAGGGCCGCCATGGCCGCGCCGTCAAGGTCTGGGACAAGCGCGAATACAAGAATCTCGATGATACGGTCGAGCTTGGCACCCGCAATATCAAGGTCGCGCTGCGCCGCCTGCGCAAGTTTGCGCGTCAGGGCGCGGCCGATGAGCTTGATCTCGACGGCACGATCAAGGAAACCTCGAACAAGGGTTATCTGGACCTGGTCATGCGCCCAGAGCGGCGCAATAGTATCAAGCTCTTGGTGTTTTTCGATATTGGCGGCTCAATGGACAGCCATATCAAGCTGTGTGAAGAACTGTTCAGCGCCGCGCGCACCGAGTTCAAGAATCTGGAATTCTTCTATTTCCACAACTGCCTCTATGAGGCGGTCTGGAAGGACAATCACCGCCGCCACACCGAAAAGCTCAATACCTGGGACGTGCTGCACAAATATGGCCATGATTATAAGGTCATTTTCGTCGGCGATGCGACCATGAGCCCCTATGAAATCACCTATCCCGGCGGCTCGGTCGAGCACTGGAACGAGGAGGCCGGCGCGGTCTGGATCGACCGGGTCACGCAAATCTATCCCAGCACAGTCTGGCTCAATCCCACAGCCGAGCGGCATTGGGACTATACGCCTTCGGTCGGGGTGATGAAGCAATTGGTCAGTGACCGGATGTTCCCCTTGACGATTGAGGGTCTGGACAAGGCGATGAGGGAACTGGTTCGCGGATGAGCCAAGGCTTTAAGCCAGAGGATATGGACGGCCAGGACACGGCCGAGCTTGCGCCCCTGAACGAGGCAGAAGCTGCGGCCACGCGCAATCTGGTGTTTGTCGCGGCTGAACGTCTGTTTGCCCTGCATGGCTTTCAAGGCGTATCGGTGCGCGACATTACCGCCGAGGCCGGTGTCAATCTGGCCTCGATCAATTATCATTTCGGTACAAAAGACGCCCTGCTGTTTGATATTTTTAATCGCCGCACAACCGAGCTGAACCGCCTGCGCGCCAGGATGCTGCATGAGGCCAATAGCGCCCATGCGGGCAAGCCGCCGGTGCGGGCCATACTTCATGCCCTGATTGCGCCGCCAGTCTTGTGGATGGACCCCAAGGGCGAGCGACTGATCTCGGTCCAGTTCCTGATCCGCGCCCGAAGCGAAGGCACCGACCAGATGCGCGAGGTCTTGCGCTCTGACGTGTCACATCTGCGGCGGTTTTCTGATGCGCTCCTGGTCGCCTGCCCCAATTTGGCTCCAGAAGAGGTTTATTGGCGACTGCATTTCACCCTGGGCCTGGTGCACAATAACCGCTTTGCCGAGCTAGACCGCCTCAGCACCCTGTCCGAGGGCCTGACCCGCGAATACGAGATTGAGCGCCTGATCGCCCGCATGGTCGATTTCGCTGAGGCCGGGTTTTTAGGTTAGACCGCCGCGACATATCCAACCCTTGCCGCTTTTATTATTGCGAAGCATTCGCAAATATGTCAGTGACCAAGCCCCCGGGGCCGTCATCGGGGCCGGTTGGTGAGGTTCAATTTCATGTCGCGCCTGTTGTCATTCTTGGGCCTTGCCTTATCGGTAACGGCTCTGGCCAGTTGCAGCCCGGCCAAGCAGGCTGCGCCCAATGCGGCCCCAAGCGCTGGCGAGATCAATCTTTATACCGCCCGGCATTATGACGCCGATCTTCTGCTCTATGCCGCCTTTACCAAGGCGACAGGGATCAAGGTCAATCGGTTGGAAATGCAGCCCGACCAATTGATTGAGCGCGCCAAGGCCGAGGGCGAGGCATCGCCTGCCGATGTGATCTTGATGGCCGATGCTGGCGCGCTCTGGCGGGCAGAAGCGGCGGGCCTGTTCCAGCCCCTGACCACACCAACCCTTGCCGCCCGTATCCCGGCCGCCTTGCGCGACCCCAAGGGTCAGTGGTGGGGCTTTTCGCGCCGGGCGCGGGTGATTGCCTATGACAAGGCCGCCGTTAATCCAGAAGAAGTGGCCCATTATGACCAG
>JBIIZD010000127.1:0-5884 GCA_044346445.1 Caulobacteraceae bacterium | reverse complement strand
TCAACCATTGCCAGATCGTCTTTGACCGCTTGCGGAAATAGCGGGCAAGGCCCAGGCCCTTCCAGAACTCCACCATGACCGGATTGGTTTGGCTGGTTGATCCAAGATGGATGACATTGGCCAGGGGCTGGAACACGACAGAGCCGCCTTGGCTACGCACGCGCCAGCACAGGTCAATATCCTCGACATGCAGGAAATAACCCTTGTCAAACCCGCCCATTATCTGAAAATCGAAACGGCTCATATAGAAACAGGCGCCGGAAATGGTTGGCATGGCCACGGGACCCAGGGGTAGGGGCTCGTCTTGGCGATGAATTTCGAAATGCGAAAGACTGTTTATCCGCGTGGCCAAATGACTGAGCGATAAAAAGGTCGATAGGGGCGTAACTTCACCGCGACGCGCGCCCCGCTGCTCAGTGCCATCGTGATTGATAACCCGCGCGCCGACTATGCAGGGAGAGGCCTGATCCTTTGTTGCCGCGATCAGGGCGGAAATACAGCCCGGTTGCAGATAGGCGTCCGGATTAAGAAAGACCAGCCCCCGACCGCGCGCAAACTCGGCACCCAGATTTGCCCCCTGGCCGAAACCGATATTGCCGTGTCCCTGCACAAGCCTTAGTCGCGGGTTGGACAGGGCCAGGGCTTTCAGATGCGCAACGTCTTGCGGCGGCGAGCCGTTATCCACCACGACAAATTCATCGACCATGGGGTCGGCCAGCACCAGATCAAGGCTTTGACGCAGGGCCGGGCCGGTATGATAGACCACCATTATGACCGACACCAAGACGGACCTTGGCGGATTTGCATCCTTCAAGGCGTTCCGACTGTCTGACTTAACAATATCGACCAGATGGTTCATTGGGACTAGGGCCTAACCAGATCAGGGGGTGTCGCCTGGGCAGTCAGGGCAGCAATAGCGGCGTCCAGATCCAGCAAGGTCTGGCCTTCTGAGCCAAAATGGCGCAGGGCGACTTGTCCGGTTTCAGCCTCTTTGCGTCCGACCACAGCAATCACGGGGGTCTTGGTTAGGCTATGTTCGCGGACCTTGTAGTTGATTTTTTCGTTCCTTAGATCGGTTTCCACGCGCAGTCCTGCCAATTCTAGTCTTGCTGCCACGGCCCGAGCATACTCGTCGGAATCCGATGTGATGGTTGCCACAACCACCTGAACGGGCGCAAGCCAAATCGGGAAGGCCCCACCATAATTCTCGATTAAAATACCTAAAAAGCGCTCAAACGTGCCCAAAATGGCACGGTGCAGCATGACTGGGCGCTGTTTACTGCCGTCTTCAGCGATATATTCCGCGTCCAGTCGCTCCGGTAGAACAAAGTCCAGTTGCAATGTGCCGCACTGCCAGGTGCGCCCAATGGCATCCCTCAGGTGAAATTCCAGCTTGGGGCCATAAAAGGCGCCTTCACCGGGTATGAGTTCGACCTCAACCCCAGCGGCCTTGGCAGCGCGCTCCAGCTTGGCCTCGGCCACGTCCCAGACCTCATCGGTCCCAGCGCGAAGCTCAGGCCGTAGGGCCAGCTTTACGCTATGCAGGGTGACGTCCAGATGCTGATAGACCGAATGCAGCAGGGCAACAAAGCGGGTGGTTTCTTCCTCAATCTGTTCTTCGCGGCAGAAAATATGCGCATCATCCTGGGTAAAGGATCGCACCCGCATAATGCCGTGGAGGCCGCCTGAAGGCTCATAGCGATGGCAGGAGCCAAATTCGGCCATGCGTAGCGGCAGGTCGCGATAGGATTTCTGGCCGACATTGAAGATCTGAACGTGGCCGGGGCAATTCATCGGCTTGACGGCCAGGGTGTCGCCCTCGTCGGTCTCGCAAACAAACATATTCTTGCCGAACTTTTCCCAGTGGCCCGACTTTTCCCAGAGGCTACGGTCCAGCACCTGAGGCGTCTTGACCTCCTGATAGCCTTCCTTGTCGAGGCGGCGACGAATATAGGCCTCCAGTGTGCGATAAAGCGTCCAGCCCTTGGCGTGCCAGAATACCATGCCCTTGCCCTCTTCTTGCAGATGGAAGAGGTTCATAATCTTGCCAATACGGCGATGGTCGCGCTTTTCGGCTTCTTCCAGCCGGGTCAAATGCTCAGCCAGATCGGCTTCAGAGGCCCAGGCCGTGCCATAAATGCGCTGGAGTTGGGCATTGTTTTGATCGCCGCGCCAATAGGCTCCGGCCAGCTTGGTCAGCTTAAAGCCCTTGCCGACATGCTTGGTCGAGGGCAGGTGCGGGCCGCGGCAAAGATCCTTCCAGCTGCCCTGATGATAGACCGTTACATCTTCGCCCGCAGGCAGACCCTCGATTATCTCGGCCTTATAGGCCTCACCCATGGCGGTAAAATCAGCAATGGCGGCGGTGCGGTCAACGACTTGGCGGCGGATGGGTTCGTCGCGGGCGATAATCTGATGCATCCGCGCCTCAATCCTGGGCAGGTCATCAAGGCTAAACGGTTCATCGCGGGCAAAATCGTAATAAAAGCCGTTTTCGACATTGGGGCCGATGGTGACCTGGGTGCCTGGAAACAGCTCTTGGACGGCCTGGGCCAGAACATGCGCCGTGTCATGACGGATGACCTCAAGCGCTTCGGGGGCCTCGCGGGTCAGGATCTGGATCTTGCCAGTCTGATACAGGTCCTTTGTGATCGGCCGGTCCAGATCGATCAGGGACTCGTCAAGCTTGATCAAGATCGCCTTTTTTTCCAGGGATTTGGACAGGGCAGCGGCGATGTCTCGGCCGGATGTTCCAGACGGATAAGACCGCACCGAGCCGTCAGGAAATTCAAGATCGATCATTCGTCACACTTCCAACTGTCCTTGGCGCCGTGCGCGCTGGGGCGCAGGGGCGGCACAGGATCATAACCCCAACTCACAAACGGCCGACAGCGGCAGATGCGCCTTAAGCCCAAGACCGATCCGCGCCATGGTCCATGAACGACCAAGGCCTCGGCCATATATTCCGAGCAGCTTGGGATAAAGCGGCATTGCCGCCCAATCAAGGGCGATAGGGTCAGTTTATAGGCGCGCAACCCAAACTGAACAATGCGCGGATAAAGTCCGGACATGGATTTTGCCTAAACCCCTGATACAGGCTCGTGTTTATGACGGGTTCTTGGTTCGGTGACGCTAAGATGGGCCTGTTCGGCGGCACTCAGGGCCGCCTCAAAAGCCAAAAGGGTTGAGGCATGGCGCGCAGGATAATCGCGCACCACTTCAAGCACGGCCAGGTCTGCAAAGCGGCCGGTCGGGGCGGGGCCATGGTCTTTCAGCATGGCCCGCAAGGCGTCGCGCGCCGTCTTGATCTCCTCAAGACTGGCGCCGATCACATGGCTTCCCAGTACGGCGGCTGAGGCCTGACCGAGCGCGCAGGCCTGGACCTCCTGGGCAAAGGCGCTGACCAGACCGTCGCTCAGATCAAGATCGACAATTATGCGGCTACCGCAAAGCTTGGCGACTTTCTCGGCACTGGCTTGCGGCGCAGCCAAGCGTCCGGCCAAGGGCATATTGGCGGCCAGGGCAAGAATCTTGCCAGAATAAAGGTCATCGATCATTCGACAGATATGGGCGTGCCGCCGCGCTCAATCCAGAGGGCCTGGGCGCGCTCGCGCATGGCATCGCCCATCAGCCTATAGCCCTTGCGCAAGCGGTGCTTGAGGCGGTTGCCGACATAGGGGCCCATCAGACCGCGAAACACCTCGCCATTGGCAAAAATACAGCCGGTCTCGCTGACCTCTTCGAGCTCAAAATAGCGCTGAACCTTGACCAGGCCTCCCAGCCAGGACATGTGCCAATAAATATGGCTTTGCGGTACCCATTCGGTAATGCGCGGCTTTAAGATCTCGGCCTCGTCGCCGGGCAGGACCTGTTTGACGGTCAAGACCTCGCCAATCCTCACCTGACCTTGGGCCTCGATATAGAGCGGGTTCCAGAGCGACCAGTTTTTCACATCATACAGGATTTCCCATACGATCTCAGCAGGGGCGGCAATACCGGCGCGATGTTCAAAAAAGCTGGTCATGGTCTTTAGATAGCTCTGGAGTTGGGTTTCGTCGAGGTTTGGCGCGGTCTAGCCGCCCGGGGTTTCACGCAGCCGCCAGGTGGCCCCTTCTGGTCCATCCATGACCACCACATTCAGGGCATTGAGCGCGTCGCGAATGCGGTCGGCGGCGGCAAAATCCTTGTTGGCACGGGCTTCCAGCCGGGTCTTGAGCAGGTCCTCAATCTTGGCGGCCAAATCCGCATCGGCTCCGCCCATGAACCAGGCATCCGGATCAGCCTGCAAAAAGCCTAATATACCCGCCAGATGCAGCAATTGGCCCTTATGGTGCGCGGCCTCGCCAGTGTCCTCACGCAAGGCGCGGTCCAGATCGTCGGCCAGCGCGAACAATTGGCTAAAGGCCTGGGGCGTATTGAGGTCATCCATCAGCGGGGCCAGCACGCTATTATCGGCAGGGGCCATGGCTTCAACTGCCTTGGCCCTTTGCAGCACGCCATACAGACGGTCCAGGGCCTTGACCGACTGATCGATCAGCTTGGTGGTCCAGTCCAGCGGCGCGCGATAATGCGCCGCCAGCAGGGCCCAGCGCACAGCCTCGCCCGGCACCTGTTTGACCAGGTCATGCACCAGCAAGACATTGCCAAGGCTCTTGGACATTTTCTCGGCGTCCATGGTCAAGAAGCCATTATGCATCCAAAACCGCGCATAGACTGGCCGATCATGGCCGTGACCGGCCTTGGCGCAGACGCTTTGAGCGATCTCGTTTTCATGATGGGGGAAGATCAGGTCATGGCCGCCGCCATGAATATCGATCGGCGAGCCAAGCGCGGCCTCGACCATGGCCGAGCACTCGATGTGCCAGCCGGGCCGGCCCGGTCCAAACGGGCTTTCCCAAACCGGTTCGCCAGGCTTGGACGGCTTCCAGAGCACAAAATCGGCTCCATGCCGCTTATAAGGCGCGACCTCGACCCGCGCGCCGGCAATCATGTCATCGAGATTGCGGCCCGAAAGCTGGCCATAGGCGTCATAGGCCTGGGTATCAAACAGCACATGGCCCTCGGCGGCATAGGCCGCGCCCTTATCGAGCAGGGTCTGGATCATGGCGATAATATCACCCATATGCGCTGTGGCTCTTGGCTCCAGATCCGGCCTCAAGGCAAATAGGACGTCCATATCGGCGTGATAGGCCTTGATATAGCGATCCGTGATGACGCCAATCTCAACGCCTTCTTCGGCGGCCTTAAGGTTTATCTTATCATCGACATCGGTGAAGTTGCGGGCATAGACCACCGCGTCCTGGCCATAAATGGCGCGCAGCACGCGATAGAGGACATCAAACACCACCACAGGCCGTGCATTGCCGACATGGGCAAAATTATAGACCGTCGGGCCGCAGACATAGAGGGTCACGCGCTGCGGATTTCCGGGAACAAAAGCACGCTTGTCGCGGGCCAGGGTATCGTGCAGCATCAGGGCCATGGAAATATCAAACTTTTCCTAGATAATATCACGCAGGTTTTGGTTGCCGAAAGGCAATTGCGGCCCATATAGCTTTTAATGTCGAGACTCGCTATCTCGAGATTCAGTTGCACCGACCAGATCGTCACCAAGGTCTGGACCTGTGCAGGGAGCCACGCGTCATTCCGAAGCCCTCGCTTCGGCGCAACTCAACCCTGAAGGAACCCATTCATGGATGCTCTGGCCAAACAGCCCGCCTTGATTGACATCAATCGGGACGAAGACTTGATCAAGCCCACGCGCGAAGAGGCCATGAAGGCCGTGCGCACCCTGCTGGCCTGGGCGGGTGATGATCCACGCCGCGAAGGCCTGCTCGACACACCTCAGCGCGTGGTCGATGCCTATGGCGAATGGTTCGGGGGT
>JBIIZD010000126.1:0-5896 GCA_044346445.1 Caulobacteraceae bacterium | reverse complement strand
TGTGCACGCCCTCGGCTTTGGCGGCGTCACGGGCGTGCGCGTTGGCCGTATGATCGAGTTTGATATAGCCGGTGAGGATCGCGCCAAGGCTGAGGCCGAGCTCAAGGCCCTGTGCGAGCGCTTGCTCTCCAATACAGTGATCGAAAGCTACAAGGCGGAATTGACCTAGAATGAAGTCCGCTGTCATTGTCTTTCCAGGCTCCAATTGCGACCGTGATTGCAAGGTGGCGATCGAGCGCTCGACCGGTTCCTCCGTCGACATGGTCTGGCACCAGGAAACCGTCCTGCCGTCGGGTCTAGACCTGATCGTCCTGCCGGGCGGCTTTTCCTATGGCGACTATCTGCGCTGCGGGGCCATGGCGGCCCTGTCGCCGGTCATGGCCGAGGTCAAGGCCGCGGCAGAGCGTGGCGTGGCCGTGGTCGGTATCTGTAACGGCTTTCAGGTCCTGTGCGAGGCGGGCATGCTTCCCGGCGCTCTTTTGCGCAATGAGGGGCTGAAATATATCTGTAAGACCGTGACCCTGGATGTGGTCAATGTCCAGACCCGGTTCTCGTCCGGCTATGCCCAGACCCGGCAAGCAGTGATGACGGTTGGCAATGGCGAAGGCAATTTCTTTGCCGGTGAGGCTGAGCTCGACCGGATTGAAGGCGAGGGCCAGGTAGTGTTTCGCTATCGCGACAATCCCAATGGCTCGGCGCGCGACATTGCCGGTATCGTCAATGCCAAGGGCAATGTTCTGGGCCTGATGCCGCATCCGGACCGCTCTTTTGAGGTCGAGCTTGGCTCGGCCGACGGCGCGGTCCTGTTCCAGACCGCTCTGGCCAGCGCCTAGCCAAGGGCTCAATACCGCCATCTTCAGGCCGGGTTTGCCGCCAGCCTGAACGCCCGCCCACGACAGCCAGCCCTGCAGGCTTGCAGCGGTTGACTCCATGGCCCTGCCAAGGCATACACGCCCCTCCCCGCTGCCAGAGCGATTTGGCGGCGTTTGGGGTTTATGACGGGTGATCTAAAGCCGCCGTTGCAATCGCCGTCCCAGTCTCGGGGCAGCCGGCTCGGATCGAAGTAAAGAGAAGTCTATGTCAAAGCGTCATTCCGCTAAGTATAAACTCGACCGCCGTATGGGCGAAAATATTTGGGGTCGCCCCAAATCGCCCGTCAATAGCCGCACCTATGGCCCCGGCCAACATGGTCAACGTCGCAAGTCCAAGGTCTCCGATTTCGGTCTTCAGCTGCGCGCCAAGCAAAAGCTTAAGGGCTATTACGGCAATCTGACCGAAAAGCAGTTTTCGCGCATCTATGAAGAAGCCGATCGCCGCAAGGGCAATACGTCTGAAAACCTGATCGGTCTGTTGGAAAGCCGTCTGGACGCGATCGTCTATCGTGCCAAGTTCGTGCCAACCGTGTTTGCTGCGCGCCAGTTCGTCAATCACGGCCACGTCACCGTCAATGGCCAAAAGGTCAATATTGCTTCCTATCGCTGCAAGATCGGCGATGTGATTGAGGTGCGTGAGCGTTCGCGCAATATGGCCCTGGTCCTCGAAGCCATCCAGTCCGGCGAGCGTGACTTTCCAGACTATATCGAAGTCGATGCCAAGGGCCTGTCGGCCAAGTTCATCCGGGTGCCAGAGCTTTCCGAAGTGCCCTACCCCGTCAAGATGGAACCCAACCTGGTTATCGAATACTATTCGTCCTGATCCCAAGCTTTGCGATCAGACAAACAAGAGGCCCCGGTTTCCCGGGGCCTTTTCGTTATTGCGCTGCTGTTTGCGCAAAAATTACCAAGGCCCGACGCCTTAAACCTTCAGCGACAGCCCCCCTGAGGGCATTGGCACAGGTGCTGATGCGGACTGGGCAGGCGCATCGGGCTTGGTTGCCGTTATGGGTGCAAGCGGCGGCGCGGCCTCAACAGGCTCATCCTTGGCCATGGCCTGCGGACCATCATTCGCCGCTACAGTCTTGACGGCGCTATTGGCCGCGTCATAGGCCTTAAGGCCGACATCGCCAACCTGAATAGACCTTGCAGTATTGCTAATCGGAAGCGCTGGCTCCAGCAGGGCCGATGAGCGGCCACCAAGGCTGACATATTCCTGCGCCGCCGCCGCCACCTGTTGGGCCATGACCCGCGCCGAGCTGACATCCCCCGTCATTTGCAAGCTTGAGGTGAGCTTCTGCTTGGCCTGAAGCATACGCTGATAGGCAAGTTCCATACCGGCCATATTGACCGTTGGTTCACTGCTCTGCCTTGGTTCCAGCCCGGTTCTTGACTCTGAATTGCCCGCCAGAACACCTTGTGACAAGACAGGCGCGACGGCTTCAGACCAGTTCCGAGCCGGTCTAAGCCCCAAAATGGACATAACACCATCCACCATGACGGCCCCTCCTTTGCGAGGAACATTACCGACTCGCCCTATCAATGGTACCAAGTGCTACAATTATCAAGTATAAAATATATTTTGATCTTCAAAATGGTAAATTAAGAGCTAACCATAATCAAAGAATTGCAAATTAATTCGACAAAAGGCCCTGTTCGGCAAGCATGGCCTTCAGTTCTCCGGCCTGAAACATCTCGCGAATAATGTCGGAACCGCCAACAAACTCGCCCTTAACATAAAGCTGAGGAATGGTTGGCCAGTCGCTGAATATCTTGATGCCATTGCGCAAGTCATCGTCTTGCAGAACATCGACACCGACAAATTCAACACCCAGATGGTCGAGGATCTGAACGACCACGGCGGAAAATCCGCAACGAGGCTGATCGGGCACGCCCTTCATGAACAGAACAACGGGCTGCTCGGCCACGGTCTTGGCGATGAAGTCGGTGGCCGAATTGGGGACAGTGTCGGTCATGATCGGGCCTCTTGGTTGATTGGTCTAGAGCTAGGGAGCCTTGAGCCCCCGGTCAAGGGCGCGCAAGGGCCGCAGAAAATATATCGGCCCTAGTCCGCTTGAGCCGGGGCAGCGGTTTCCAACGCCAGGGCGTGCAGCGCGCCGCCCATCTTGCCTTTGAGGGCGGCATAGACCAGCTGATGCTGCCGAACGCGACTAAGACCAGCAAAGGCTGTGGAAACAATACGCGCCTTATAATGGTCGCCGTCCCCGGCCAGATCTTGAATCTCGATTACGGCATCAGGAAACGCGTCTCTCAAATCCGATTCCAGAGCCGAGGCGGGCATGGGCATGGTGACAAACCTTTTATGCTGGAAATCTGGCCGATCAGGCGGGTGTATCCATAAAGGCTGGCATCCAGCCCTCATGGGCTAAGCGCAAATCCTCAAGATCGAGTGCAAACAGCAGACCGCCCAGACCCTGGACCGCCAATTCGCAGCCGCCAGCGTGGCCAATCACCGAATAGGCAACCCCCGCCGCCAGCGACCGGCTATCGAGCGTGTCCAGATCACTGGCAAACAGGGCCACCAGATACCGCGCCTGATCCTCGCCCAATAATTGCGCATGATCGGGAAGATCACCGGGCAAGGTCAAGAACATGCCAGTATTCGAGGCCATGGCCATTTCGGCCGCTGCAATCAGCAGCCCCCCATCGGACAAGTCATGCACCACCGTCGTCAGGCCATCCAGGATCAGGCCCCGCACCAGATCGCCATTGCGGCGTTCCTGCGCCAGATCGACCGGCGGCGGCGCGCCCTCTTCACGGCCCAGCAGATCGCGCAGATAGACAGATGCGCCCAGCTCGCCCGTCGAGGCGCCGATCAGGACCAGGGTCTGACCATCCTTCAAGCCCCCATACCCAGCCCTGCGGCCATAATCCTTAAGCAGGCCCACGGCTCCAACCGTCGGGGTTGGCGGAATGGCCACGCCATTGGTCTCGTTATAGAGCGATACATTTCCCGACACGACGGGGAAGTCCAGAACCCGGCAGGCCTCGGCCATGCCATCAATGGCCCGAACAATCTGGCCCATGATTTCTGGCCGCTCTGGATTGCCGAAATTGAGATTGTCGGTAATGGCGATAGGCTCTGCGCCCACGGCGGTCAAATTGCGCCAGGCCTCGGCCACAGCCTGTTTGCCGCCTTCATAGGGATCGGCCTGGACATAGCGCGGCGTGCAGTCACTGGTCATGGCCAGGGCCTTGCGCGTGCCGTGAACGCGCACCATGCCGGCATCAGCGCTGGTGGCACTGTCGGCCAGGGTATCGGCCATCACATGGCGATCATACTGCTCCCAAAGCCAACGCTTGGAGGCCATGTCCGGCGTGGACAAGAGCGCCAAGACGCAAGCGCGCCAGTCCGTGGGGGCTGGCACCTGTTCGGGAGTTAGGCGCGGTTGAAGCGCAGGCTGAACCCAGGGCCGGTCATAGAGCGGCGCATCATCGGCCAGCGGACCGAGCGGCAGGTCACACACCACCTCGCCCTTATGTTTGAGCACAATCCGGCCCGTATCGGTGGTCCAACCAATCACGGCGGCATCTAGGCCCCATTTTTCGAAAACGCGATAGGCATCGGGCTCACGTCCGGGCTTGAGGATGGCCAGCATCCGCTCCTGGCTTTCCGACAGCATCATTTCATAGGCGCTCATGCCCTCTTCACGCTGTGGCACAGCATCAAGATCCAGCGCAATGCCAAGGCCGCCGCGCCCGGCCATCTCGACCGAGGACGAGGTCAGGCCCGCAGCCCCCATGTCCTGAATGGCCGCAACCGCGCCCAGACCCATCAATTCCAGCGTCGCCTCAATCAATAGTTTTTCGGAAAACGGATCGCCAACCTGAACCGTCGGGCGCTTGTCTTCTGAATCCTCGTCAAACTCAGCCGAGGCCATGGTTGCGCCATGAATGCCGTCGCGGCCAGTCTTGGAGCCGAAATAAACCACGGGCAGGCCCGGTGCCGGGGCCGCAGACAAAAAGATCTTGTCGGCATCGGCCAGGCCAACACACATGGCATTGACCAGAATATTGCCATTATAGCCGGCATGAAACTGGGTCTCGCCGCCCACGGTCGGCACGCCCACGCAATTGCCATAGCCGCCAATACCGCTGACCACGCCCGACACCAGACGCCGGGTCTTGGGGTGAGACGGCTCTCCGAACCGCAAGGCATTGAGCAGGGCAATGGGCCGCGCACCCATGGTAAAGACATCGCGCATAATGCCGCCCACGCCCGTAGCCGCCCCTTGATAAGGCTCGATATAGGAGGGGTGGTTGTGCGATTCCATCTTGAACACAGCCGCCTGGCCGTCGCCAATATCGATCACACCGGCGTTTTCGCCAGGGCCAAGCAGGACGCGCGGACCCGTCACCGGGAATTTGCGCAAATGCTTGCGCGACGACTTGTACGAGCAGTGCTCGCTCCACATGACGCTAAACACGCCCAGTTCAACCAGATTGGGCTCGCGGCCCAGCCGGGTCAGGACCAGATCATATTCTTCGGCCTTAAGACCAAATTCGCGGGCATAATCAGCCATGGACTTGGCGGCGGCGGCGGGCGGGGGAATCTTGCTCATGGGTTGGTCTTCTAACCTTGTTCGCAAGGCTGGGCGATAGTTTGCTTGCCCACACACGCAGATTTCAGTCCATAAAACGCTCAGTCCTTCAGGCGCGAGGCATGAAAGGCCAGATGATCGGCTATAAAGCTGGTGATAAAGAAATAGGAATGATCATACCCGGCCTGACGGCGCACCGTGACCTTGCGCCCGGCCTTGGCGGCGGCTGCCTCGAACAATTGTGGCTTGAGCTGGTTTTCAAGGAAATTGTCCGCTAGCCCCTGATCAATCAGGATATCATCGAAACCTGCCCCTGCCCCAGCCTCGATTAGCAGACAGGCATCATGCGCGGCCCAATGGGCTTCATCTGGCCCCAGATAGGCCCCAAAGGCCTTGCGGCCCCAATCACAGCGGGTGGGCGAGACAATCGGCGAAAAGGCGGACACCGATTTGAACAGGTCT
>JBIIZD010000039.1:0-22684 GCA_044346445.1 Caulobacteraceae bacterium | reverse complement strand
AACGCCGCCGCGGCCCTTGACCTTAAAGGTGCGTAAGAAATCACTTGCCGTAAAGCCGGTACCATAAATGATAACATCGGCCTCATGCAGGACACCATCGGCGGTCAGAACACCCCTTGGCGTGATTTGCGCGATCGCGTCGGTGACCAGATGGACATTAGGGCGGCGCAGGGCCGCAATCCACACACCATTATCCCGGACCGAGCGCTTGCCACCCAGGGGGTAATGCGGTGTGATTTTTTTCAGCAAGGCCTCATCGCCCTCGGTCTGGACGCGCATGGCCTCAATCATCATGGTCTGGGTATCGGCATTGACCTGACTGACTGCCGTCTTTGAGCCGGTCCAGTCAGGGTCAACCGTGATCGCATCCAATATGCCGTCCGTCCCCAGCCAGAACAGCCAGAACCGGTACCATTTTTCATAATAGGGCACGGTCTTGAGCAGCCATTCCTCAGCCGGGGTTACCTTGTCATGATAGTTTGGCGTTGGACCAAGCCAGGGCGGGGTGCGCTGAAACACGGTCATGTCCCCGACCTTGGCCGCTATCTCTGGCACAAATTGAAAGGCGCTGGCGCCCGTGCCGATCACAATAACCCGCTTTCCCTCAAGATCCACATCATGGCGCCAGCGGGCCGAGTGAAAGCTTGGGCCGGCAAAGCTGTCGCGGCCCTCAATGTCGGGCAGGCTTGGCTGGTTCAACTGACCAACCGCACTGATCATGGCGCTGCCGGTAAGGGTCTCGATGGCCCCATCGGCGCGGGTAACCTTTAAGCGCCAGACCTTGGCTGCCTCATCCCAAGCGGCCTCATTGACCGTGGTGCCAAACCGAACATGCTGGCGCAGATTATGCTTCTCGGCGCAGCGCTTGAAATAATCAAACAAGACGTCCTGAGTCGAAAAATGCATCGGCCAGTCGTGATTAGGCTCAAACGAGAAGGAATACATATGGCTGGGATTATCAACCCGGCAGCCGGGATAGGTGTTTTCCAGCCAGGTCCCGCCAAAATCGGGGTTTTTTTCGATAATCTCGAACGGCACCCCCGCCTGCTGCAAGCGTATGGCCGATAAGATGCCCGACATACCGGCACCTATAATCAAGACCTTCATCCTCGCCTGCGCAACTTTTTGTGTGTCGGGCGACCAGTCGGGAATACGGCTATCAATCCCCTCCATACCAAGCTCTTCCATCAGAAGCGGGGTATAGTGTTCTGGGACCGGACCGCCCGCGATCAGGCTCATCATGCGCGTAATGGTGGCCCTGTCGGGTTCCGCCGGCAAGGTCCGCTCACCGGACAGATAAGCCTTCAAGGCAGCCGCCGCCTTTGAGCGCAGGTCGTTTTGCACTGCGGGGCTATATCCGCCCAACTTGCTATCGCCAAAAAAATCGTAAACCGGCAAAAGATCGTCCGTAAGCATCTGGGTCTCGCCAGTCATATGCACCAGCGACATCAGCAAGGCCGGCAGGTGAGCCTCTTGCAATATGGCGTCCAGATTGGCGGGTACGGATTTTGCGCTATTCATGGCCCTTGGTCCCTTGTCCTGGTGGGGTACAGCGTCAGGTTTATCACACCCTCACACCCTAGCCCCAAACTGTCTCCCGATCCCCGGTCTTGTCTTGGCTGAAACCTGCTTGCACAGCAATTCGGCCACCGATCAGGTGATCCTTGATCACTCATTTGTGCGCCGGGATAAACGCCTTGTCCAATACAAGATTCTCACTGTGACGATCAGGGCGCAAACTCGGCTGCGGCCCGATCTCGACCGCTGACAGCTTCCCTATGGATTCAAGGTGATCTAGGGTCTAGGTCGACCATATCGACTGGGAATGAAACCATGACCTCCGCCCCTGAAGGAATGCTGTTTGGCCTAAAGGTGATTGATCTCACCTCTGTGGTGTTTGGACCCTATGCGACACAGATTCTGTGCGACCTTGGGGCCGAGGTGATCAAGATTGAGCCGCAGATCGGCGACAAGTTTCGCTATGCCGGAAAGCCCGCCAAGACCTTTGGCATGGGGCCGGTGCATATGGGCCTGAACCGCGGCAAGCAATCGGTCATGCTCGACCTGAAAAACCCAAGCGATGCGCAGACCCTGCGCGACCTGATCCCGACAGCCGATGTCTTTATCCATAACATCCGGGCCAAGGCGATTGAAAAGCTGGGTTTCGGCTATGAGGCGGTTAAGGCGATCCGGCCCAATATTGTCTATGTCCATTGCATGGGCTTTGGCTCTGACGGCCCCTATGCAGACCGCCAAGCCTATGACGATGTCATCCAGGCCGCGACCGGCACGGTCAGCCTGGCCAGCCGCGTCGATAAGGATCCCAGGCCCCGCTATCTGCCCTCGGTCATCGCTGACAAGGTTGCTGGCCTGCACGGGGCCTATGCCAGCCTGGCGGCCATTATTCACCAGTTGCGCACTGGCCAGGGCCAGCATGTCGAGGTGCCCATGTTTGAGTGCTTTACCGATTTCATTCTGAAAGAGCACTTGTTTGAAGCGGCGTTCATCCCACCGACCGGATCGATAGGGTATCCGCGGCAACTCGACCCCAATCGCCAGCCATTCCCGACCAAGGACGGTTATATCAGTATTGTGCCCTATACGGACGAGGCCGTGTGCGACCTGTTTGGGCTATTGGACGGCGCACACATACTTCAGGGTACCCTATTCAATACCCCGCAATTGCGCGCCAGAAATATGAGCCTGATCTATGCTGAAATCGCGCGACTGACTCCTGCCAAGACCTCGGCAGAATGGGAGGAAATTTTTGTAGCGTCACAAATCCCAGCAATGCCGGTGCGAAACCTAGACGATATTTTGAGCGACCCACACCTTGTTGCCACCGACTTTTTCAGGCATCAGACCCACCCGACCGAAGGGGACTATATTCAAATGCGTGCGCCGGTTCGATTTTCGGCAGCGCCAGAGCGAAATCACAGGCCAGCGCCCCTGATCGGTCAGGACACTGACGCGATCAAGGCAAGCCTCAAATCGGAGCAAGCTCAATGACCGCCCACCATATCCGCTCCGAGATGGATGCAGACGGTATTGCCACGATCACGATCGACCGGGCCGAAAAGCGCAATGCCATGACCTATGCCATGCTGTTTGCCTTTACCGATACCGTCGCCAAGCTGGGCGCAGATGACCGGGTAAGGGTAATCATCGTCACCGGCACGGGTGGCAGCTTTTGTGCTGGAACCGATCTGGCGGATCTCGCCACCATACCCGGCGAGGTTAGAGGTGTGCGTGGCGAAGCCCATGAAGACGGCAAATGGTGGCCCTTGATCGCCTGCCCCAAGCCTGTAATTGGGGCCATAGATGGTCATGCCATTGGCATGGGTGCGGAGTTTTCCAGCCAGTGCGATGTGCGCATTGTCACCGAGCGCGCCAAGTTCGCCTGGAATTTTGCCCACCGCGGTCTTGTGCCGGATACCGGCGCCGGTAGCTGGGTCCTGCCACGGCTGGTCGGGCCATCCAGAGCCTTGCGCCTGCTCTATTCCGGTGATGCCATCACCGGGGCGCAAGCCCTCGCCATGGGGTATGCCAATGAACTGGTCGCGCCGGAAAACCTGATGAAGGCGGCCCTCACCGAAGCTAGGCGTTATTTGAAATCCTCGCCCATGTCGCTTCGCTTGATGAAGAATCTGGTTTGGCATGGGCTCGAGCGCGATATGGCCCAGCATATGAAGGCGCATGTTGAAGCGCTGGCGGGATGTTTCAAATCCGCCGACCACAAGGAAGGCGTTGCCGCCTTTCTGGAGCGGCGCCCGGCGCAATTTACCGGGCGCTAGGGCGTCTATTTGCTAGGTTCAGTCAGGGCCTGATAGGTCAAGGTCCGGGCCAAGGTCCCAAGATCGCCGCCGCCGGTACCGCCCATGCGCTGGATCATGCCGACAAAATAAAGGTCATTTGCCGGATCAATCCAAAACCAGGTCCCAGCCGCACCGCCCCAGCTCATAGTGCCCTTGCCCACAAGGCTACCGGCCCGGCGCGGCTCATTCATCACCATGAAGTCCAGACCAAACCCGACCGCCTCGTTGAACCTAGAAACCGTACTGCCATTAGAGCTAACCAGCACGTCTTTTGGAATAACATTGGTGCCCATAAGCTCGACCGTGGCCGGCGACAATAGACGCACGCCGTCAAGCTCACCCTTGTTCAAGATCATCTGGGCAAAGCGGCCATAATCGCTGGTGGTCGAAACCAGGCCGCCGCCGCCCGATTCCATCAAGGGCGGCTTGATATAGTCCGGTAAGGTATTGCCCAAGATGGTCTTGGCCTCAAACAGCTTACCCGTCTTGGGGTCGCCCATATAAAGTGAAGCCAGACGAGCGGCTTTTTCGGGTCCGGTGGAAAAGGCCGTATCCTTCATTTTCAGAGGATCGAAAATGCGGCTTTTCATAAACGCGCCAAGGGTCTGGCCCGACAGTTTTTCGACAATATAGCCCTGTAGATCAACGGATATACTATAGGCCCATTCAGTGCCGGGCTGGAATTTCAACGGAATGGTCGCCACCCGATTGACCGCCTCTTGCAGGCTGGGCGAGGCCAAGACCATCTTGTCGCGAAACTGTTTGTCGACGGGATTGGTATATTCCAGCCCATAGCCAAACCCGGCCGTATGGCTCATTAATTCGCGCATGGTTGGCGAGCGCTTGACCGGGACGGTTGTGATCTGGCCCTTATCATCAACCCCGCTGAAGACCGTCAGATTGGCAAGTTCAGGAATGTATTTCGACACAGGGTCATCGAGGTTCCATTTGCCCTCTTCAAACAGCATCATCATGGCCACGCCGGTGATTGGCTTGGTCATGGAATAGATGCGCACAATCGTGTCCTTGGTCATCGGACGCGCCGGGGCAATTGACGCCTGACCATAGGTCTTGAACTGCACAATCTTGCCGTGACGCACCAGGAGGGTGGTCATGCCCGCAACCCGGCCATCCTTGACTACCTTGGCCATGGCACTGTCCAGTCGCTCCAGCCGTTGGGCATCAAAGCCGACGGTTTGGGGCGCAACCGGTGCCACTAGGTCATAGCTGACGGGCTTATCCTTGGCCATGCTGGCCGCAGGCATACCTATGGCGAACGCAGCGGCGATCAGCGCCGTGCGCAAGGCGAAATAAGGTCGTGACATGAGGGCTTCCCGATTCTTGTTTTTGATCTTGCCTAGATTAGGGCCAGCCTTGGCACCGCCTCGTCAAGAGAGCGGCGCAAAATAGTCACCATCTGGTCAATCTCGGCATGACTGATGATCAGAGGCGGGCAAAAGACCAGGCTGTCTCGAATGCCGCGCACCATCAGGCCGTTCTTGATACAAAGATCGCGCACAATCGGACCTGCCGTGCCCTCGCGGCCACCAAAACGTTGATTAGTGCCCTTCTTTGAAACAATCTCGATCGCGCCAATAAGGCCAATCGTGCGCACCTCTCCAACAAGCGGATGATCGTTCAAGGTTGCCATGGCCTTGGCGATATAGGGGCCAGTATCGTTGCGGGTACGCTCGATCAGGCCCTCACGCTCCATGATTTCGATATTCTTTAGGGCCACGGCACACGCGGTCGGATGGCCAGAATAGGTAAAGCCATGCACAAAATCGCCGTCATGCGCCTTAAGCTCGGCCACGATAAAGTCTGCGACACCAACGGCGGATATGGGCAGATAACCGCTGGACAGGCCCTTGGCCATGGCAATGATGTCAGGCTTGATGCCATAGTGCTGATGGCCAAACCATTGACCCAGACGACCAAAGCCGCAGATCACCTCGTCGCAGATCAGCAATATGCCGTATTTGCGGCAGATGGCCTCAACCTTTGGCCAATACGAGGCCGGGGGAATAATCACCCCGCCCGCGCCCTGGACAGGCTCGCCAATAAAGGCGGCAACATTTTCAGGCCCAACAGCCAATATTCGATCCTCAACCGCCTGGGCCGCTCGGCTGGCAAAGGCCTCCGGGTCCTCCCCAAAGCCGTCATTAAAGCTATAGGGCTGCATGACATGCTCGACGCCGGGGATCGGCAGATTGCCCTGCTCGTGCATATAGGTCATGCCGCCAAGGCTGACCCCGGCCACGGTCGATCCGTGATAGGCATTCCAGCGGCTGATAAAGACCTGGCGCTGCGGCTGACCCTTTAGCGTCCAGTAATGGCGCACCAGGCGAAACACTGTGTCATTGGCCTCAGAGCCTGAAGAATTGAAAAACACATGGCTGAGATGACCGCCCATCTTTTCGGCAATCTTGGCCGCCAGCATGACCGGCGGCGGCGTCGCGGTCTTAAAAAACGTGTTGTAATAAGGTAGTTCCAGCATCTGCTCATAGGCCGCATCGGCCAGTTCCTTGCGACCATAGCCGACATTGACGCACCAAAGTCCGGCCATGCCGTCTAGGATCTTGTTGCCGTCGCCATCATAAATATAGCAGCCATCGGCGCGGGTGATAATCCGGCTGCCGCCAAGCGCTTCTTGCAGGCGATAATCGGTCTGGGCTGGCAGATGGTGGGCCAGGTCCATGCGCTTGAGGGCGGCGATGTCATAATTACGGATCGGGGCAGTCATAGGCTTGGCTCCAGTCAGGAAAATTGGGATCAGACCCCGATCGGCTCACCGCGCAGGGCGGCGCCAAACAGGGCAAAAAAGGTTTGAGATTGCGGATAATCAGCGGTTTGCCATTCGGGGTGCCATTGGACGGCCAGAACCTCAGCGCCATTAAGCCGGGCTGAAAAGGCCTCAACCAAACCATCGGGCGCATGGGCCTCGGCCTGAAGGCCCGGCGCCAATTGGTCCACGCCCTGATAATGCACCGAATTAACGATCAGTTGGTCGGCACCATAGCCACGGGCGAGCACACCGCCTTGGCTCAAGGCCACAGGGTGGTAGTGGTCAAACATGGCCTCAAAACTGACCCCATCAGGGGCGTGGTGGGCAAGCGGCGCGTCAGGCGCGCTGACATCTCGGCGCAAGCTTCCGCCAAGCGCAACATTCAGCTCTTGAAAACCGCGGCAAATACCAAAGATGGGCCTGCCCAGATCCAGCATGGCCGCGATCAGGTCCTGGGTCATGGCATCGCGCGGCGCATCAAATGGCCCCGGCGCATCATCAATGGCCTGGCCATAGCGGTGCGGCTGCATATTCGAGGGGCTGCCGGTCAGTAATAGCCCGTCCAGCCGCCCCGCAATCTCCGAGGCGCGCATCTGCTCGGGCAAGGACGGCACCAAAAGGGCTGCGGCATCGGCATAGGTGATGGTCGCCATCACATAGCGATTCATCACCGCCTGGGCCGTTTCTGCGCCCACCGTGCGGTTACAGCAAATAATCCCCGTTACCGGGCGAGCCGTGCTCATGACGTTTCGCTCAAGCCGTCAACATGGCGGGCGAGCAGGCATGCCAAGACAGCCAGACCGGCTCATCGGCACTAAAGTCTTCCTGGTCCCAACGGGTCAGATTTGAACGCACCACCTTGACCATGCGCCCACTGTCCAGGGTCACGTCGAAAACGGTCTCAGACCCCAGATAAGATAAATGCGTTATGGTCCCCGCCACGACATTATGACCCACAGGGGCATCTTCCATCTTAATCATGTCAGCGCCGTCTATGCGCTTATAGATCTCGATTTTTTCTGGCCGGAGCGCGGCCCAAACGGTTGAGCCCGTAGCGCCAGTGACACCATGATCAAGATAGATGGGAACACCGGTTTCAGCCGATTCAATCACGGCATGGTCCGGCTCATCGACCGCCAATCGTCCTTCAAACAGGTTCACCTGACCGATAAAATCGGCGACAAAGCGCGAATTGGGAAACTCATAAAGGTCACTCGGTGTTGCAACCTGCTGAAGCAGGCCCCTATTCATCACCGCGCAGCGGCTTGCCATGGCCAAGGCCTCGTCCTGATCATGCGTGACCATGATAAAGGTGATGCCAACCTTGTCCTGAAGCTGGGTTAGCTCGGATCGCATTTGTTCGCGCAGCTTGGCATCCAGCGCCGACAAGGGCTCATCAAGCAAAAGCACGCGCGGGCGCTTGACCAGGGCCCGCGCTAGGGCCACCCGCTGTCTTTGGCCACCAGACAATTGGTCAGGCTTGCGCGGGCCATAGCCTTCAAGCTTGACCAGAGCCAGGGCATCTTCCACCCGCTCAGCACACTCTTTTGCACCAACGCCATCGACCCTGAGGCCATAGGCAACATTTTGCGCCACGGTCATATGCGGAAAGACCGCATAGGACTGAAACACCATGTTTACCGGGCGCTTGTTTGGGGGAATTTCGCTGACATCTCGGCCATCGATCAGTATGCGGCCCTCGGTTGGGGTCTCAAACCCCGCCAGCATCCTAAGCAAGGTCGTCTTGCCGCAGCCCGACGGGCCAAGCAGCGAGAAGAACTCGCCCTCTTCGATGTTCAAGCTGACATTATCAACCGCCACCACCTTGCCATAACGCTTGGTAATGTTTTCAAAACTGATGATGGTCTTGGCCGGGGCCTTGGCGGCGTTTTGTTGGATGGACATGATTTAAAGGTCCCTCTTAAGCTTTGGGGTCAGGGGCATGGCCACCGGCGACAGCGTCTGTGCCTTGGAAACGCAAGGCCAGCGCCGTAAGGATGACGGTCAGGACGATCAATATGGTCGAGGCGGCATTGACCTCTGGCGTCACCGAGAACCGCACCATGGAATAGACCTTGACCGGGAAGGTCACCGTATCGGGGCCCGAGGTGAAAAAGGTGATGACAAAATCATCAAGGCTGAGCGTAAAGGCCAAGAGGGCCCCTGCGATGAGGGACGGCTGCATGTGTGGAATAATCACATCGCGGATGGTCATCCATTCCCCTGCCCCCAGATCCTTGGCGGCCTCCTCAAGCTCGCGGTTGAACGAGGCCATGCGCGCGCGCACCACCACGGCGACAAACGGAAATGAAAATGAGATATGCGAGATAATGATCGCGCCCAGATTCAGCGGCCAGGGCAAGCCGCTCGGCCAGGGCAAGACCTTGGCGAAAAACACCAATAAGGCTACGCCCATACAGATTTCCGGCACCACGATCGGCAGGGCCATAGCGCCGTCCAGCACGGTCTTGCCACCGAAACGAAACCGCCAAAGCAAGAGCGCCGTCATGGCCCCAAGGATGACGCTGACCACGGTACAGATCGCGGCAATGGTCAGGGAGTTGCCAAACGCGGTCAGAAGGCTCTCATTTTGCAGGACCTTCTCATAGTATTTGAGCGTAAAACCCTTCCAGACAATATTGCGTTTTGAGTCGTTAAAGCTGAAGGCCATCAGGGTCAAAAGCGGCGCATACAAAAACACCATGACCATGACCAACCAGGCCTGAAGCGGCCAGCGGCGTAGATACTCAAGAGGACCAGGGGCGGCCTTTGTTTGACGCTTGCTCACGGTTTGGCCCCAGCATTACGCTTGGCCAGGACAGCCTGCAGGGCGATGGCGATAAAGGTCATATAGAGCAGAAGGAAGGACAAGGCTGCGCCGAACGGCCAATCATTCGCGCGCTTGAACTGGCGCTCAATAATATTGGCGATCATCTGGCTGTCGGGGCCACCAAGCAGGTCTGGCGTCAGATAGGCCCCGAGCGCGGGGATGAAGGTGATCAATATACCAGAGGCAATCCCCGGAAGGGCCAGCGGCACAACAATCTGCAAAATGGTGCGGACATGACCAGCGCCGAGATCAAGGCTAGCTTCCAGCAGAGATCTATCCAACCGGTCCAATGCTGAATACAGCGGCAGGACCATAAAGGGCAGATGCACATAAACCAGCCCAAACACGACGGCAAAATTATTGTGCAGCAGTTCAAGCGGCACAAAATCCCCCAGCGGCTTTAAACCCGCAAGGCTCATCAAGCCGCCCGCATGATTCCAGAGCCAGTTTAGGGTCATATTGACATAGCCCTCATTGCGCAAAACCGCGATCAGGGCATAGGTGCGGATCAAGAGATTGGTCCAGAACGGCAGCATAATCAGCAAGATCAGCCAGGCCTTTAGCTTGTCGGGCGCAAATGTAATGGCTAGGGCAACCGGAAAGCCCAGCACGATACACAGCCCCGTCGTCAGGACCGCAATCCCGACCGACTTGATGAATATGCCGACATAGAGCGGCTCAATCGCCCGGGCATAATTGGCAAACGTGCCGGTAAAGGCAATCTGGGTCAGGCCGACATTGGTGCCAAAACTATAGACCCAGACAATGGCCAGAGGGATCAAAAAGAACAGGACGAGCCAAAACAATGGCGGCCCCAGCACCAAAGCAAAAACCGATTTTGCCTTTCGCCAACTCTGTTCCATCCGACCCCCCTTGGTCTTTATTGTGGGTTAGTTCAGGCCCTAGGCCGCCCGGACCCTGGTAATGGCTTCCTCGAACAATCTGGATTTTTCAGCCCCTTCAAAGGCACCGTATTCGCACTTGTCCATGATCGCCTTGGCCGGAAAGATGACCGGATTTGCCCGGTAGCTTTCGGGCATCAGGGCCTTGGCCGCCGCATTAGGGGTGGGATAGAGGATGGTCTTGGTGATATCGGCACCGACCTGGCCATCGAGCAGATAATTGATAAAGGCATGGGCATTATTGGGCCTAGGCGCGCCAACCGGGATACACAGCGTATCGGAATTGATCAGGCTGCCTTCCTTGGGCACAACGAAATCCAGATCAGGGTCTTCCTTCATCACCTGGGCAATATCGCCATTGTATTCGAGGACCAGATCGACATCGCCCGCCAGCAACATGTCCTGACCATTATCGTCATGGAAGGCCTTGATATAGGGCTTTTGCTTGATCAGGATTTTTTCGATTTGAGCGACCATTTCAGGCTGTATGCCATTGACCGAATGGCCGAGATATTTGGCAGCAAGCCGGGTCAGGTCGGCGGACTCTGACAAAAGCGCGATACGGCCCTTATACTGGTCGGAATCGAAAATGTATTTCCAGCTGTCTGGCACGCCCTTGACCTTGGACTTGCGATAGCCAATGCCCAGAACCAGCCAGGTATAGGGCATGGAATATTTCCGGCCCGGATCAAATTCTGGGTTCAAAAAAGCCGGATCAATATTCTTCATATTGGGGATCTTTGTGTGATCTAGCGGCATCAGCAAATTGGATTGGCTCATGCGCGTCACAAATTCATTCGACGGCACAATGACATCAAAGCCGGGATTGCCCGCCTTAAGCTTAGCAAACAATTCGTCATTGGTCGCAAACAGGCTCATACTGACATCAACCCCGCTGGCCTTTTTGAAATCTGCCAGGGTGGTGGGGCCAATATAGGTGTCCCAGTTATAGAAGTTCAGCTTGGCCTCCTCGGCCCCGCCTGCCGTCTTAGTATCGGCCTTTGGGCTGCAACCGGCTAGGCCACCCGCAAAGCTCAAACCAACAGCGGCCGCACCAGAAGCGCCCAGGGCGGTGAGCAGTGATCGTCTTGATGCACCGGACTTGTCACTCATAATCTTCCCTCTCAATTTGGCTTGGACCTTCGCCAAGGCGTTTATGCAATCACGACAGTATGGCCCAAGATTTTCAGGCCGTTCAGTGTATCGACGACCAATTGGCGTCTTTTTCAAGCGTTGCGCAAATACCAATCAAAATCCAGTGCCGTGACGACTTCAAAAAAGCGCGCTTGTTCGGTGCGCTTGACGGAAACAAACATGTCCACAAACCGATCGCCCAAATAGTCGCGCAAGATTTCGGACTTATCGAAAAGATCGACGGCAGCAAACCAGTTGGATGGTAGGCGCACATTCGCGGCCTGTGCCGCCGCATAGCCATCGCCCGTCACGGGCGGGCCTGGATCAATCTTGTGGCGGATTCCGTAATGCGCACAGGCCAAGATTATCGCCAAGACCAGATAAGGATTGGCATCGGCCCCGGCGACCCTGTGCTCGACGTGGCGGGTATGCGCAAGGCCTGCTGGGACGCGCAGGGAAACGGTGCGGTTGTTAACCCCCCAGGTTGGGGCAACCGGCGCATAGGAATTGGCCTTGAACCGGCGATAGGAATTGGCATTGGGCGCAAAGACCGCCATGCCCTCGCCCAACAGGTCCTTCATGCCGCCAATCGCGTTCTTAAGCATGGGCGAGCCTTGCAGGTCCTCGCTGGCGCAAAGGTTCTCACCAGCGGCATTATTGAAGCTGACATGCATGTGAAAGCCGCTGCCCGCCCGATCCGACCAAGGCTTGGCCATAAAGGTCGCCTCGCAGCCATGACGCAGCGCCACGCCCTTGGCCGCACGCTTATACAGCAGGGCATCGTCAGCCGCGCGCAGGGCATCGGGCTTGTGCTTGAGTGTTAGCTCGACCTGACTGGGCGCAAACTCTGAAATCGCGCCCTCGAGCGGTACGCCCAGCACATCACAGGTCGCCCAAAGCTCGCGCAAGAAGGGCGAGATAGCCTCCAGTTCGGGCAGGCCATAAACCTGTATCCCGGTCGGACGATGTCCGGTCTGGACCGAGCGCGGCGGCTGCAAATCACCGTCTGCCGTCCGCTCCAGATCCACCAAATAGTATTCCAACTCGCAGGCAGTCACGGGGGTCAGGCCATCAGCCGCATAGCGATCCAGCACACGTTGCAAGACATGGCGCGGATCAAGATCATTGGGGGTACCGTCCAACTCATACAAGGACAGCATGACCTGGCCCATATCCGCCCCCAGCCAGGGCGCTGCGGTCAAGGTGCCCGGTACGGGCCTTGCCAACCGGTCGGCATCGCCGTCTTCCCAGACCAGTCCCGTTTCTTCACAATCTGCACCAATCGTATCCACCACCAGGATCGAGCCGGGCAAGAAGCGGCCATATTCATAGATCGGCATCAATTCGTGACGACGCAGGCGCTTGCCCCTTGGCACGCCTGTCATGCTGGTAAAGAAAACATCGAAAAACTGAATGTGAGGATTAGCATCCAAAAAAGCTCGGCATTCGTCGGGCGTGGCCACACCACGGCGCGGCGGCAAGGCGGAAACGGAAGGCTTGGTCATTTTGGACTGCTTTCTAGGGCAAGAGCAAAGGCGTCTATGGCGTCAATCAGCCGGTCAATCTGGGCATCCGTCGTCACCGGTGACACCAGCATCATATTGTGAAAGGGCGCAATCAGGACGCCGCGATTAATCAGATAAAGATGCAAGGCTTCCAACAGATCATGATCAAGGGCTGCGCGCATCTGCCTTGCATTTTTCGGCGCTGGGCTGGCAAAGACAAGCTCTACTCTCGCGCCGATCTGAACAGCGCTCCAGGCCAGCTGATGCTTGGCAATAACCCGATCAAGACCCTCCACCAGACGCGCCGCGCCCGCCAGCATGTGCTCATAAGCTGGCTTGGTCATGACCTCCTCAAGCATGACCCGCATGGCCGCCAGCGATAGGGCATTGCCAGACAAGGTCGTACCAATACCCGAATAGCCTGGCCCAATAACCTTGGCCGCCGCAATCATGCGCTGCGAAAGTGCGGCCGTAACGCCCCAGACGGCGGCGGGCACACCGCCAGCAATCGCCTTACCCAGCGTGAATATGTCTGGCTCCAGACCATAAGCCCGCGTAGCCCCGCCCGGCCCAGTTGAGATTGTATGGGTCTCATCGATCAAGAGCAGGGTGCCATATTGCCGCGTCAGCCGACGCAAGGCCTGCAGATAACCCGGCTGCGGCGCGATCATACCACAATTGGTCATGACGGGTTCGGCCAAGACGCAAGCCACATCGCCAGGGGCCAAGGCCATCTCCAGGGCCGCCAGGTCATTAAAATCAATCACCTTGGCGAAAGCGCTGACATTATGCACCTGGCCAACCAGCCCCGCCTTCATGCCAGGCTTACCCGCCGCAAGGCTGACAAAGGTATCATCCACCGCCCCGTGATAGCAGCCATCAAACACCAGGATCTGATCACGTCCGGTCACAGCCCGGGCCCAACGAATCGCCGCGCGATTAGCATCGGTGGCGGTATTGGCCGTCTGCCAAATCGGCAGACCAAACCGCTCGCTCAGCAATTGCCCGACAACGACCGCATCCTTTGTTGGCAACATAAAGCCGGTGCCTTTTAGGGCCTGATCACTCAAGGCCCGCGCCACGACCTCCAGCCCATGACCAAACATGGACGGCGTATCACCAAGGCAAAAATCGTCATAGGTCAGACCGTCCAGATCGGTAATCTGGGCCTTTTCGGCGCTGGCCGCAAAGATGGGAAAGGGGCTGGCCCAGTCGCCCATCCAGTGCATGGGAACGCCGCCCTGCCAATGGGCGCTGGCCGCCTTGGCCATGGCCGCGCTTTTGGGATGGGCGGCAACAAACCGCTGGCGCTCATCTGCCAACAAACGCGGCAGAACATCGGTTTGCGAGAGAGCCCCCGTAACCATGCTAGGCTACGACCTCAGCGAGGCTGGCTTGTAAGACATCTAGGCCCTCATCGATCAAGGCGTCCGAGGCCGTCAGGGGCACAAGAAAGCGAATGACGTTGGAATAGAGACCGCACGACAACAGGATCAGTCCTTTTTCTGCGGCCCTAGCCACCAGGGCCTTGGTCAGGTCGGCATCAGGCTTATGCGGATTACGATCCTTGACAAGCTCGATCGCCACCATGGCCCCAAGACCGCGAACCTCGCCAATACAGCCAAAGCGCGGATCATTTTGCATGGCGAGAAGACGGTCGGTAAAACGCTGACCGATCGTGACCGCGCGTGCGCATAGACCCTCGTCTTCGATTACATCAAGTACCGCATGGGCCGCCGCACAGGCAATGGGTGAGCCGCCATAGGTGCCGCCAAGTCCGCCCGGCCCCGGCGCGTCCATAATCTCTGCCTTGCCCGTCACCGCCGCTAGAGGAAAACCGCCCGCTAAGCTCTTGGCCATAGGCACAAGATCGGCCTCAACACCGGCCTGCTCATGCGCAAACACCGTGCCGGTGCGGGCAAAACCGGTCTGAACCTCGTCCAGCACCAGCAAGATACCGTGCTGATCGCAAATCTTGCGCAGGGCCTTCAGGAAGCCAAAAGGGGCAATATAAAACCCTCCTTCGCCTTGAACCGGCTCAAGGATAATGGCCGCAACGGAGGCGGGATCAACATCGGCCTTGAACAGGCGCTCAAGCGCATCGAGCGCGTCCTGTTCAGACACATCGTGATAGGCCATGGGATAGGGCAGATGATGCACATCGCCCGGAAAGGGTCCAAAGCCGGTCTTATAGGGCACCACCTTGCCGGTCAGGGCCATGCCCATCATGGTGCGACCGTGAAAGCCGCCGACAAAAGCGATAATGGCCGGGCGCTTTGTATAGGCCCTTGCAATCTTGACCGCGTTTTCGGTCGCCTCAGCCCCCGTGGTCACCAGTAAGGTTTTTTTCGGCGTTGGTCCGGGCACTAGGGCATTGAGCCGCTCGGCCAGAGCAATATAGGTCTCATAGGGCGTTACCTGGAAGGCAGTATGGCTAAACCGGGTCAATTGCTCAGTGACGGCGGCGACCACGCGCGGATGGTTATGGCCGGTATTGAGTACGGCAATCCCCGCAGCAAAATCAATATAGCGCCTGCCCTCCACATCCCACATTTCGGCGTTTTGAGCGCGCTGCGTATAGATGGCGGTCGCGTTGGATACGCCGCGCGGCACGGCCTTAGTGCGGCGTGCCAATAGGTCCTGATTGGTGGTGCTCATTGAATGCCCCCAAAACACAGATATTTGGTTTCCAGATATTCAGCCAAGCCTTCAGAGGCACCTTCACGGCCAAGGCCGCTCTCCTTCCAGCCACCAAAGGGCGCAACCTCGGTGGAGAAGAGACCCTCATTAATACCAACCATGCCAAATTCCAGGGCCTCGCCCACCCGCCAACAGCGCGAAACATCGCGGCTATAGAAATAGGAGGCCAGGCCATACGGTGTGCCATTGGCCAGGGCTATGGCCTCAGCCTCGGTCTCAAATCTTACCAAGGGCGCCACGGGGCCAAAGATTTCCTGGGTAAACACATCCATGTCGGGGGTGACATCCACCAGGACCGTCGGATTAAAGAACCGGGGCCCAAACGGGTTGCGAGCGCCGCCCACCAGCGCCTTGGCCCCGCGCGACAGGGCCTGAGCGACCAGATGGTCAACCTTGTCTATGGCCTCCGCATTGATCAGGGGGCCAATGACTGTGTCTTCCGATACGCCCGATCCGACAACATATTCGCCAGCCGCCCGGGCTAGGCGCTCGGCAAAGGCGTCATAAATGCCAGACTGAACCAGCATGCGATTGGCACAGACACAGGTCTGGCCAGCATTGCGATATTTGGACGCCAGCGCCCCGGCGACGGCGGCGTCCAGATCGGCATCATCGAACACGATGAAGGGCGCATTGCCACCAAGCTCTAGAGACAGCTTTTTCACCGTGCCTGCGCATTGGGCATAGAGAATCTTGCCGACCTCGGTTGAGCCGGTAAAGGACAGCTTGCGCACCCGGCTATCCGAACACAGAACCTGACCAATCGCCTTGGCATCGGTGCCGGTAACAATGTTCAAAACCCCAGCCGGAAGCCCTGCCTCCATGGCCAACCGGCCAATCGCCAGCGCACACAGCGGCGTTTCTTCCGAAGGCTTGACCACAATCGTACAGCCTGCGGCGAGCGCTGGCCCAACCTTGCGGGTGATCATGGCGATGGGAAAATTCCAGGGCGTAATCGCGGCGCAAACCCCGACCGGCTGCTTGATCGACATCATGCGTTTGGTGGCGGCCGTGGTCGGGATGGTATGGCCATAGGCACGCTTGGCCTCTTCGGCAAACCATTCAATAAAGGCGGCGCCATAGGCCACCTCGCCACGCGCCTCGGCCAGCGGCTTGCCCTGCTCTGCCGTCATAAGCTGGGCCAGAGCTTCGGTGTTTTCCAAGATCAGGCCATGCCAGCGCATGAGTATGGCGGCTCTGGCCTTGGCCGTCATGGCGGACCAGGCTGGCAGGGCTGCATCGGCGGCGGCAATGGCATGGCGCGTTTCTTCAGCCCCAAGATCGGCAACCTGGGAAATCACCTTGCCATTGGCCGGATTGGTCACGACAAACTGTTTGGCACCACTAACCCACTGTCCATTAATCAGGGCATGAGGGATAAAATCAAACATTGTGCATCCTTATACAAGTTTGCGCGGGCCCAAGTGCAAAACTGTGATCACACTTTACGAAACCTAAATGCGTGTCAAGCCTTGGCCGGTTTCTTGTTTCGCCGTCTAGGGGTCGGCAGGGGGGGCTTGGCCTCGTCGCTCAATACGGCCTCGCGCATCCCATCCATGCCTTGCAAAATATCAGCCGCCATGGCGTTGCGCACCTTTTCCGCATTACCAGCCTTCAGGCCCGCAAGCGCTTCTGCATGCCAGTCCGCGCCAAGCCCGGCTGTGCCAAGCCGTCCAAATACCACCCGCATAAATGGGCCAATCTGTAACCAAAGCCCGCCTGCGATCGACAAGAGCACATCCGCGCCCGCCGCCTCATAAAGCTTAAAATGAAAGGCATGATTGGCGGCCATATACTGGTCAACATCGCCGGTCTGAACCCCGATGCCTAGGGCGTCATCAATCCGCTCCAAGGCGTATATCAAGTCCGGCGAGGCCTTTGCTGCGGCAAGAGCCGCCAGTTCTGGCTCGATCCAGAGCCTAGCCTTTTGCAACTGTGCCAATCGCTCCGAGGTCAAGGACGGCACCGATAGGCGCTTGTTCGCTGGATTAATCGTCAAGGCTCGCTCGGCCAATAGCCGTCTTACCGCATCGCGCACCGGCATGGGACTGACGCCAAGCTCAGCGGCTAGACTTCGCAAGGACACACCCCGGCCCGGCGCGATCTTGCCCGTGATCAAGGCAAGGCTTAGGGCCTGATAGACCTGATCATGAACGGCGACCGCCTCGGACAAGGCGCGGCGCGGTTTTGGCGGGCTCAAGGCTTGCAGGCTCCTATTCTATTTCGTGATCACAATGCTATAATCTTGTTCTAAGCGCCAGTCCCGGCGCCCTGGCGGGTTTGCTGCAGGATATGGCCAATGGCTGATTTTGGTTCCAATGCACTGGACGCCTATTGGATGCCGTTCACGCCCAATCGCCGGTTCAAGTCTGATCCGCGCATGGTCGCCGGGGCCAAGGACATGCATTATGTGACCACAGATGGGCGTCAGATCCTAGACGGCACAGCCGGTCTTTGGTGCGTCAATGCCGGCCATAGCCGCCCGCGCATTGTTGAGGCCATACGCCGCCAGGCGGGTGAGCTTGACTATGCACCCTCGTTCAATCTGGGCCACCCGATCGCCTTTCAATTTGCCGCCAAATTATCGGCACTTATGCCCTTTGACCTGAAGAAAATCTTCTTTACCGGCTCGGGCTCAGAATCGGCCGATACGGCCTTAAAGATTGCCATTGCTTATCAGCGCGCGCTTGGGCGCGGAACCCGCACCCGTCTGATCGGGAGAGAACGCGGCTATCATGGCGTTGGGTTTGGGGGCATTTCGGTCGGCGGTATTGTCAAGAACCGCATGAATTTTGGCACGCTTTTGACCGGTGTCGACCACCTGCCTCACACCCACGACCTGGCCAAAAATGCCTTTTCCAAGGGCCAGCCCGAGCATGGGGCTGATCTGGCCGATACGTTGGAGCGGCTTGTTGCCCTGCATGATGCCTCGACCATTGCCGCTGTGATTGTCGAACCGGTCGCCGGGTCAACAGGCGTACTGATCCCGCCCAAGGCTTATCTGGAACGGCTGCGTGCCATTTGTGACAAGTTCGGCATCTTGCTGATCTTTGACGAGGTCATTACCGGCTTTGGCCGCCTCGGCGCGACCTTTGCGGCCGAGCGGTTTGGCGTGCGCCCAGACATAATCTGCATGGCCAAGGGCCTGACCAATGCCGCCGTGCCCATGGGCGCGGTCGCGGTCAGCGACACGATTTATGATACCTTTATGTCGGCGGCAGAGGCCCCGATCGAGCTGTTTCACGGCTTTACCTATTCGGGCCATCCGCTGGCCTGCGCCGCGGGCATTGCGACGCTGGAAACTTATGCCGAAGAAGACCTGTTTGCCCGCGCCGCCAGCCTAGAGCCCTATTGGCAAGAGGCCATCCATAGCCTGAGCGATGCGCGCCACGTCATTGATATCCGCAATCTGGGCCTGATTGGCGGGATCGAGCTGGAACCGCGCCGCGGCAAGCCGACCGAGCGCGCCATGGAGGCCTTTATCAGCGCCTTTGATCAGGGCGTCATGATCCGGGTCACCGGCGATATCATCGCCTTGTCCCCACCCCTGATTATCGAAAAGGCCCATATTGACCAGATTGTCGAGACCCTGCGCAGGGTTCTAGCGGCGGTGGACTAAAGCCCTAGCGCCTGCGACACCGCCGCATGGGTGATCTTGCCTGCGCGAACATTGAGGCCTGCGGCAAGACCTGGATCCTCGGCCATGGCGCGCTCGGCCCCCTTGGTTGCCAAGGCGCGAATATAGGGCGCAGTGGCCGCCGTCAGGGCATAGGTCGAGGTTAGGGGCGCAGCGCCTGGCATATTGGCCACGCAATAATGTACAACCCCGTCGACCACAAAGGTCGGGTTAGTATGGGTGGTGGGACGGCTGGTTTCAAAACAACCACCCTGATCAATCGCGACATCGACCAGGACCGCGCCCTTTTGCATACGGCCAAGATCAGCGCGGCTCACCAGCTTTGGCGCGGCGGCTCCCGGAACCAGGACACAGCCAATCACAAGATCAGCCTCTGCCACCGCCTTGGCAATCGCGCGGGGTTCGGAAAACAGGGTTGTAACCCGGCCGCCAAACTGGGCATCAATCTGGGCCAGGCGATCGAGTGAAATATCAAACAAGGACACCTGGGCGTGGTGGCCGACCGCCATCTGGGCGGCATTGATACCGGACACGCCGCCGCCAAGGATCATAACCTTGGCTGGGGCGACCCCTGGAACACCGCCCAGCAACAATCCGCGCCCGCCATTGGGCCGTAATAGGGCATTGGCACCAACATCGACCGCCATGCGTCCCGCCACCTGGCTCATGGGCGCGAGCAAAGGCAAGCGCCCAGCATGGTCTGTGACGGTCTCATAGGCTATTGCCGTACAACCCGACTTCATCAAGCCTTCTGCCTGCGCCTTGTCCGCAGCCAGATGAAGATAGGTAAACAAGACGTGGTGCGCTTGAAGCCTAGCAATCTCGACCGCCTGCGGCTCCTTGACCTTGACGATCATATCGGCGCTGGCAAACACCGAATCCGCATTTGGCAGGACCTTGGCCCCAGCCGCCTCATAATCTGCGTCGCTAAAGCCAAGCCCAGCCCCGGCCTGGGTCTCAACAACCACCTCTGCCCCATCCAAGACCAGCATGTGCGCTATGCCCGGGGTCATGCCAACCCTGTATTCCTCAACCTTTATTTCCTTAGGGACGCCGATACGCATGGTCTGGTCTCCATTGGGGTGGGTTCGGAACAGTCTAGCGCCATCCGACTGGTGATTTTCGCCTTATTCCGTGCTCTAGACTCGATTTTTTCGCAGAATATGCGATCCTTGGCCGTATTTTCGGTGAAAAAGTGAGCGCATCATGACTGACCCAGGGCTCGACGTCATTGACCTAAGCCTGTTGGCCGCCTTGCAAAAAGATGGACGCATGACCAATGCCCAACTGGCCGAACAGGCGCACCTGTCTGAAAGTGCCTGCCTGCGCCGGGTGCGCTTGCTTGAGCAAAAGGGTGTGATTGAGCGTTATAGTGCCGTGATCAACCAACGCGCCGTTGGTCTTGCACTCAGCGTCTTTGTCACCATCGCCTTGTCCTCCCAGTCCGAAGCCGCTCTGGCCGCTTTTGAGCACGAGATCGCAACCGTGCCGGAGGTAATGGAATGTTATCTGATGACCGGATCGTCGGATTTTCTGGTGCGGATCGTGGCCAAGGATGTCGATGACCTGGCCCGCATCCATGCCACACGCCTGACCCGCTTGTCTGGCGTGAGCCGGGTAACCTCATCCATTGCCCTGCGCAGTATTGTCAAACGCCAGGACCTGCCGATAGCAAAATCCAGACGGACCTAGGCCGCATGCCCTTGCCCTCCCCCCGCGCGGGGGAAGGGCTGGCCAAAATCAGACCATTTCAAACTTGATAGGCAGCTTTTTGGGGCCGCCAACAAAATTGGTTTCAGCGCGCTCAGGCGTGCCGTTGAAGCTGACCGATTTGAGGCGGGGTAACATTTCCTCAAACAAGATACGCATCTCCATCTTGGCCAGGTGTTGGCCTAGACACAAATGCGCGCCATAGCCAAAGGCCAGATGCTTGCTCGCACCGCGATCGACACGAAACGCATCCGGTTCAATAAACACTTCCTCATCGCGATTGCCCGACGGATAGGACAGCATCATCCAGTCACCCTTGGCGATCTTGCGGCCGCGCAGTTCATAGTCCTGTGTGGCTGAGCGCATAAAGTGTTTGACGGGAGTGACCCAGCGGATCGCCTCATCGACAAGGCCCGGGATCAAGGATGGGTCCGCTTTCAGCTTGGCCAGTTCGCCCGGATTTTCGCAAAGACCCCAGATCGCGCCCGCCGTCGAGGATGAGGTGGTGTCGTGGCCTGCTGTAGCCACGATCACATAATAGCTCATAGCCTCAAAATCACCGATGGGCTCACCGTCAATCTTGCCGTTGGCAATGACGGTCGCGACATCGTCCTGCGGATCTGCCCGGCGCGCTGTGGTTACCTGATGGAAGTACATGAAAAAGTCGGCCAACACGGCCTGGATTGCAGCCAAGGTTGCGTCCGAATCTTCCAAGGCCTCGCCGCCGCGATTAAGCTCGGGGTCCTGCGAGCCGAACAATTCCTGGGTCAGGCGCAGCATGCGTGGCTCGTCCTCGGGCGGCAGACCAAGAATTTCCATAATCACCCGCAACGGATAGTGCAGAGCCACATCAGCTACAAAATCACACGTGCCACCTAGCGAAGCCATATGGTCGACATGTTTGCGGGCAATTGTGCGGATGCGGTCTTCCAGCTTGCGGATATTTTGCGGCAGAAACCAGGCCTGTGTCAGGACGCGGAACTTGGGATGATCCGGCGCGTCCATCTGCACTAGGCTGCGAACCAGGTGCGGACTACCGCCCGTCATTTCGCGCACCTTGGCATCAGCGTCCTTCGTGGTCAGTGTGGTGGGCAGATCACCGCTGTGGAACAGGTCGTTCTGACGGCTGATCTCTAGGATATCGGCATGTTTGGTCACCAGCCAAAAAGGCGCAAAGCCCTCAATATGAGTCATGCCCAAGGGCTGATTTGCCCGCAGCCAACGCAAGGCATCATAAAGCGCTGTGTCATCGGCATAGGCCTTGGGATCAACAACAGCGCGGGCAATGTGATCAGGAATGGTTACATCTAGGCTGGACATGGCGCTTTCCTCTGATCGTTTCCCATCACCGGGACGATAACATGCACCTATGATGGCTCTATTCCGCTGGGTAAGAAAAGGGGGTTTGGATGGGCCCTTCGACCTTTTTTGGCCGTCAAGCGGCTACGGCCTCTTGCCAGCACCGCATAAACACGCCGCGCTGACCGGGCACGGGCTGAAATATCTGCGTCAAACCCAAAACAGTTTCGGTGTCACCAAGCACCAGATAGCCATTGGGATTAAGCACCCCCGCCAATTGCTCAAGCACTTTTTTGCGGGTCGGGCCATCAAAGGCTTCAAGTACATAGCGACAGAAAACAACATCAAAGCGCCCGACCGAGCCTAG
>JBIIZD010000125.1:0-5951 GCA_044346445.1 Caulobacteraceae bacterium | reverse complement strand
TCTGGCCGGGCCAACAGGGCGCGTAAGAAGCCGATATTGCTCGCCACGCCCCGCAGCCGAAACTGGGCCAGACTGCGCGCGGCCTTGGCCACGGCCTTGGCATAGTCAGGCGACGGCGAGGCCACGATCACCTTGGCCAGCAGGCTGTCAAAATGCGGGCTGGGACGATAACCGGCATAGCCGAAGGTATCAACGCGGATGCCCGGCCCGGTCGGCGGCTCAAACAGGCTCAATGTGCCGCTGGATGGACGCGCCTGGCCTGCCGCATCCATGGTCTCCATATTGACCCGCAATTGGATGGCATAGCCCTTGGGCGCGGGCACGGTAGCGGCCTCCAGACCAAGTTCGGCAAGGCTTAGCCCGCCCGCCAGGCCCAGTTGGAGTGCGACAATATCCAGCCCCGTCACCGCCTCTGTGACCGTGTGCTCGACCTGAAGCCTTGGATTAGCCTCGATAAAGGCAAAGGCACCCGGACCAGCTGGATCGGCCTCCAGATCGATCAGAAATTCAAACGTGCCAAGGCTGGTATAATGGCAAGCCTTGGCCAGCCTTAAAGCCGCCTCGGTCAGGCGGCTGCGCAAGGCTGGCGTCAGGCTGGGGCTGGGGGCGATCTCGACCAGTTTTTGGTGCTGGCGCTGTAGGCTGCATTCGCGCTCCCCCAGTGCTAGGACCGCCTGACCATCACCGATGATCTGGATCTCTATATGCCGCGCACGGCGGATCAGACGCTCGACAAACAGGCTGCCATCGCCAAACGCAGCCTTGGCCTCCGAGCCGCAGCGTTCAAACGCCGCCTCGATCTGGTCCGCCTCGCTCACCACCCGCATACCGCGCCCACCGCCCCCGGCCAGGGCCTTGATCATCATGGCCGCGCCCTGGCCAAGCGCTTCATAAAACGTCTTGGCCTCATCCAGACTGACCGCGCGATTAATCCCGGCCACCACCGGCACGCCGCAATCTGTGGCCAGTTGCCGAGCCGCGCCCTTATCGCCAAACAGGGCCAAGATGTTTGCGCCCGGCCCGACAAAGGTCAGGCCCGCCTTGACACAATCGGCGGCAAAGCCAGCATTTTCGCTCAAGAACCCATAGCCAGGGTGAATGGCATCGCAGCCTTGCGCCTTAGCCACAGCAATGATTTGCGCCCCGTCCAGATAGGCGCCTGCCCCGACCCCATTCAGGGCCAAAGCGACATCGGCCTGGCGGGTGTGCAGGGCGGCCGCGTCATCCTGCGAATAGACCGCCACAGTGGCTAAGCCCATATCCGCAGCAGAGCGCAAAACACGAATGGCGATTTCGCCGCGATTGGCGACAAGCAATTTGGTCAGGGTCATGAAGCGATCAGAACGCCGATCTTGTTCCCTGTCCAGAGCCTGATTGGGCCAGACTTTCAGTCTGCGGCAAACACCATGGTCACGATGGCCTCAAGGCCTGCCTTATCGGCGGCATTAAACGCAGCGGGCTGGTCGGAATCGACATCGAAAACGGCGATCAGCCGCCCGGCGGCGTCGCGCACCGGCACGACAATCTCGCTTTGCGAGCGGCCATCACAGGCTATGTGACCTGGAAAGGCGTGGACATCGGCAACCATCTGGGTCTGACCGGTCAGGGCCGCCGCGCCGCAAACGCCGCGCCCAAACGCGATGCGCAGACAGCCCAATGTGCCTTGATAAGGACCGACCACCAGCTCATCGGGCCTTTGCGGATCGACGATATAAAAGCCGGTCCAGAAATAATGCTCAAAACTATTGGCCAGCATGCAAGCCACCGTCGCCATCCGTGCGGTCAGATTGGCCTCGCCCGCCAGCACGGCCCCAATCTCTTGCAGGACTTGGGCATAGCGCTCTGCGCGGTCTTGCGCCAAGGACTGGGGGTTAAAGGCATGGGTCATCAGGACAAGATGCCCGCGGTCTGAAGCAGTGTCCATATTCCAATGATGGCAAACAGGCTGGCAGCACCGATCCGCACCACGCTCATGGGCACAATCTTGGTGGCCGCTTCGCCTAGGTAAACCGCAGGCACATTGGCCAGCATCATGCCAAGCGTCGTGCCTGCGGCCACAAGCCAGATACTGTGATAGCGCGCCGCTAGGGCAACGGTCGCCACTTGCGTCTTATCGCCCATCTCGACGAGGAAAAACGCGATGGTGGTGGTCAAGAAAACGCCCAGCCTTGCAGGCCGCTCGACCAGATCATCGGCCTTGTCAGGCACCAGGGTCCAGAGCGCCATGGCCACAAACGAGGCGCCAATCGCATAGCCAAACCAGCTCGCCGCCGTAATGCCTGAGATAAAAAAGCCAGCCGTTGCGGCCAGGGCATGATTGGCAAGGGTTGCGACCAATATGCCCAGTATAATCGGCACGGGCCGCTTAAATCGCGTTGCCAATAGGATCGCCAAGAGCTGGGTCTTGTCGCCAATCTCGGCTAAGGCCACAACCAGGGTTGAAATAAGAAACGGATCCATAGGTCAAACCAATCTGAACGGGCGCCGAATAACAGGGGATTGGCTTATGCAATCCGCAACCGACTAAGGTTGCAAAGTCCCATTATGCGGGCATGGCCGATCGAAGGAAAGACGGCTTAACACGCCTTGCTGTTATAAGATGGGCAAAGGCGCTAGGTCGGACTGGTGGGCGTCAAGGATAAATAGCCCCGCTCAATCATGCGCCGGGCGGCATCATAGGCCTCGGTCAATTCCTCGAAAGTCTCCCTCAGGGCTTGCAAATGAACCGTTTGCTCTGGCGTAATATCATGCGACCGCGCCGATATTTCCAAGGCTTCGGCCACCCAGCGCGCCCGCGCATGGGCCGCAGCTATGGCTAGGCGTTGAAACCGGCCACTATCGAGACTGCCAACCACCTGGGCCATGACCGCACCATTCGATGCAAAGGCGGTATAGTCAATCTGCTCCAACTGACCACGCAGCCGCCTTTGGGCTGCGGGATTAGTATCGGCTTCGGGTATGAAATGATCATCCTGAGAGCGGCGAAAACTTGAGGTTTTAATCGAGGACATGGCGCTCATCCCGTGCTGTTTCGATATGGCCCGTTTAAATTGCGATACGCCTGCAGAAAAGTCCAGAAAATAATAGTTATAAATACTTTAATGCTTGGGCGACCCTATAATCCGGTATGCCTTGGTCGCGCCAATACGGACAAGGGCACTGGAAATCTTAGCGACCCTCCGAAGCCCAATAAAACCTAACGCCCGCCTTAGCGAAAAGCTCATTAGACCGATGAATTTGATCAGTGCTTAGTTCAAGCTTGAAATACCGAACAAATTTGATAAATATCAATTATCTATTCATTTCAGTTTTTAATATTTACGAGGTTTTAGCATCACAATAATATTGAATATAATTTGTTAATTTCATTCTCTATACAATGGTGCATATAATTATTTATTGATAAAATTGATATATTTTTTCACATAAGTTACTTTAAAGTTCAGCTTATTACATGTTGTTCAGTTGTTTTATTATGGTTAATAAAACCCTAAAATGTATTACGTGCTCAAAATGAAATATATTTCATCGTTATTGCTACTTTTTTGCCCATTATGGGCAATCTTTTAATTGCATCGATTATATTTGCATGGCACATGCAATTAACGGCATTGACGATTTCATGCACGAGGACGTCGCGCATATGTATATTCAGAATGAAAATATATCAGAAGATCGCAATCTTTACAGTATACACCACAAATCTATCCTTATATTTTCGCAACTCAAAAATGCGTCGGTAAAATTCTACGGTCATCTGGACGATTACTTCATATATATCTCATTTTTGGTTGCGGCGGCATCCGATGCCTTGAGGATCGCCAAGGTCGATCCGACCCAGAATCTGTCGCGCATTGACTGCACCCTATCGCCGTCGAGCATATCGGAAATGACCGGCATTCCGAGGGAAACCGTTCGGCGGCGCTTAAAGCAGCTGGTTAAGGACGGCAAACTCGAAATCATTAACGGCAAGTTTTCCGCCTCCTTCTCGGAAAACGAAATCCGGGATTATCTTGAGCATCGCAACTAGTCAGATCACGCGTACCGCAAAAGGGTGATGACGGGCAAAAAAGCATTTTGCCAAACCAGAAACGGGGTCTTGCCCCCTGCCCCTTGCACCTCTAGAACAGCGCCTTAGCCTGTACCTCTTACGATTCCGGTACGCACGCCTGTGCGATGCCGCAATTGCGCTCGGATAGATTAATGCCCAAACGCACCGACCTGAAAACCATCCTTATCATTGGGGCTGGCCCTATTGTCATAGGCCAGGCCTGTGAGTTCGATTATTCAGGGGTTCAGGCCTGTAAGGCCCTGCGCGCCGAGGGCTATCGGATCGTGCTGGTCAATTCCAATCCCGCCACCATCATGACCGACCCGGACGTGGCCGACGCAACCTATATTGAGCCGATCACGCCCCAGATCGTTGCCAAGATCATTGCCAAGGAACGCCCAGACGCGCTTTTGCCAACCATGGGCGGCCAAACCGCGCTGAACTGCGCCCTGGCTTTAGAGGCCGACGGCACCCTAGCCAAGTACGGGGTCGAGATGATCGGGGCCAAGGCCGATGTGATCGACAAGGCCGAGGACCGGCAAAAATTCCGCGATGCCATGGACAAGCTTGGCCTTGAATCGCCCCGCAGCCGCGCTGCCCACACAATGGAAGAAGCGCTTGAGGCCCAGCCCTTTGTCGGCCTGCCCGCGATCATCCGTCCCTCCTTTACCCTGGCCGGTACCGGCGGCGGCATTGCCTATAATATGGAAGAGTTCCGCGAGATCGTGGAGCGCGGCCTTGATATGTCCCCGACCACAGAGGTCCTGATCGAGGAAAGCGTTCTGGGCTGGAAAGAGTATGAGATGGAGGTTGTCCGCGACAAGGCGGACAATTGCATCATTGTCTGCTCGATCGAGAACATCGACCCTATGGGTGTTCATACCGGCGACTCTATCACGGTGGCCCCTGCCCTGACCCTGACCGACAAGGAATATCAGTGGATGCGCACCGCCTCGATTGCGGTGCTGCGCGAGATTGGCGTCGAGACCGGCGGGTCCAATGTTCAGTTTGCGGTCAATCCCAAGGATGGCCGCATGGTGGTGATCGAGATGAATCCGCGCGTGTCGCGGTCCTCGGCCCTGGCGTCCAAGGCCACCGGCTTTCCCATCGCCAAGGTCGCCGCGCGTCTGGCGGTCGGCTACACGCTTGACGAGCTGATGAATGACATCACGGGAGCAACGCCTGCCTCGTTTGAGCCAACCATCGACTATGTCGTCACCAAGATCCCGCGCTTTGCGTTTGAGAAGTATCCCGGCGCTGAGCCGCACCTGACCACCTCGATGAAGTCAGTGGGCGAGGTCATGGCCATTGGCCGCACCTTTGCCGAAAGCCTGCAAAAGGCCCTGCGCGGCCTGGAAACTGGCTTGACGGGCTTAAATGAGATCGAAATCGAGGGCGCAACCGACCCCGAAACCGGCAAGGCTGCCGTGGTTCGTGCGCTTGGCCAGCCCACGCCCGACCGGTTGCGCGTCATTGCCCAGGCCTTTCGCCACGGTCTCAGCGTCGATGAAGTTAATGCCGCCTGTTCGTATGAGCCCTGGTTCCTGTCCCAGATCCAGACCCTGATCGAACGCGAGGCCGCTATTCGCCAAAACGGTTTGCCGACGTCGGCCGACGCCATGCGCAAGCTGAAGGCCGAGGGCTTTTCCGATGCGCGGCTAGGCGAACTAACGGGCCAGAGTGAAAATGCCGTGCGCGCCACGCGCCAAGCCATGCATGTTCGCCCGGTCTTTAAGCGCATCGATACCTGCGCGGCTGAATTCTTCGCCAAGACCCCCTATATGTATTCGACCTATGAAAGCGGCGCGCTGGGCCAGGTGCCCTCATGCGAGTCCGAGCCCTCAAACCGGCGCAAGGCCGTGATCTTGGGCGGCGGGCCAAACCGGATCGGCCAAGGGAT
>JBIIZD010000038.1:0-22819 GCA_044346445.1 Caulobacteraceae bacterium | reverse complement strand
ACGGTGCGTCTGGCCGCCAGCTATGACATGCCCGTCGGCGAGATTGGCAGCCTGAACCTGCACGGCGATATCAATTGGCAGGACCGGGTTTACTTCACCGAGTTCAATAATGCCGATGCCACCCAGGGCGGCTATTCCACGGTCAATGCCGGTGCGCGGTTTACCGATGTCACCAAGCGTTGGAGCGTGGATGTCTGGGGTCGTAACCTGACCGATAAGTTCATCATCTCGAACAATATCATCACCGCGCCCCTGTTCAGCAGCGTCCGGGTCGGCTCTATGGCCCCGCCAAAGACCTATGGCGTGACTGTCGGCTACCAGTTCTAAGCCACACACGATCCAGTCTATAGATCAAGCCATCCGGGGCGGTGAAAACCTCCCGGGTGGCTTTTTTAATGGCGCGAAGGCACCTGATCTGCAGTGCAAATCGTCTCAAACAATCAAAGATAATTAAACATTAGCGATTTTCAAAACTTCCATGGCCTCACTACGAGGTAGATGGAAATGCTCCGAAAATTGCTCAATAAGGCTTTGGAAGCGTGATCCCCAATACGCCTTATAGTCCACAACAGTCATGCCAACTAGGGTGTCGTCAACGTCCAGATAGCGCCAAAACACGCCAGGCTCGGCTTCTTCACCATAGGCCGGGCCATAGTTTGACGTGGTTACATACAGAACGTCAGATGCGCTATCATACCGAACGCGGAAAAGATCATTCATGGTCATCTCCCCTCGAATATATGACTTGCCCTCTGGGATGGCGTGCGAACATTGCCGTTGCAACCCTGCCTGCCGCACCACCGATGATTCGAACAGGCACCTGCAATATATGGCCGTTGCCTTTAACGTGGTCTGAACTTGCAAAAACGACGCTGGATTCCGGCAGGGTTGTGCTCACACAAACCACTGTTGGGTTAATCAAGGTATCGATGATAGCATGCTCTAGCGAGGGTAAGCGAGTGGCAAATTCTGGGTGATCTTGCGCTATGTGGTCCCAGGTTTCAGCGTAGAGGCGAACAGAGCCAACGCTCTCAATGGCGGTGGTTGCAACGACCCGAAATTCCTCCTCGCCTTCGTTCATCACGCTTGTTTTTCAGTCGTCCGCGAACGGGTGAAATCTGTTTGGATTTCGCCGAATTGCGTCTCGTATTGACTGACACTCTCAGACAGAATGATCGACAAATCCTTGATCGTCTTGATGCTCATGTTAATCTCAACGACGGACTTAATCTCCGCGACAGCCGTTGCCACACCATCGTCCAATACATGACCCATCACAGGCCTTGTAAACGAAACAATCACATCATTACCCACAGATGCCAACTGAGCGCCGCTCGCGTAGAAGGACGGTGCATTTGCCATCATCACCGGCGTTCCCGGCGAAATCAAACTGCCCGGTGTCCGGACTGTGGCCCCTTTTGTGCTTGATGCCGCACTGCGTAATGCGTGGTTTTGCATTGCTACCCCATCCTAACAACCAGAATTGTACTTAACGGATTTATAATCTGTAAGATAGAATTTTTGAAAACGCTAGCTAAGATGAGATCGTTCACCCGGCATGGGCCAAGGGCATAGACGCCCCTGTTTCTCGGCCTAACGCCCAAGGCAACCCAAAATTTATCCTGTCTTTCCAAGCCTCTAAAACATTTTACAGCCGACTTATCCGCCCCCCCCAATCTAGCGCCTAATCTTAGCGCATGACGAAGGCGAGACGCGATGAAGTGGGTGGCAACAGCAAGCGATTGCACAGGATGCTGACCGCCCAGATTGCGGCGGTCGAGGCCCTGGAGCCGGGCGCAGATCATGTCACCGCCGAGCGGGCGGCCAAGATGATCGCAGCCCTGGCCAAGACCGCCGAGACTCTAACTGACCTTAGGGTCCAGGAGGATAAGGTGAAGAGCGAAGATGATCCAAACGGACTGCCCGGCGACCTCGTCACCCTTGAGCAGTTGCGCGCCGATCTGGAGCGCCGACTGGCTCGCCTCGCAGCCAATCTCGAACAGAAAAGCGATCCTGAGCCAGCTGAGCCTGGCCGATCTGCGCCTGATTGATCGTCACTGGGAATTTTGGGCCAGGCCCGAGCAATTGGCCCCGGCTGGGCCTTGGAAGACCTGGCTGTTTTTAGGCGGGCGCGGCGCGGGCAAGACCCGGGCGGGCGCCGAATGGCTGGCGGCGGCGGCCCTCAAGACCGAGCGTCTGGCGCTTGTCGGCCCCACCTTACACGATGTTCGAGAGGTCATGATTGATGGACTATCTGGACTTTGCACCTGTGCCTGGCTTGGCGGCGCACCGCGGTTTGAAAGCTCAAGGCGACGGCTTTTGTTCGCCAATGGCGCGGTTGCCTATGCTTTTTCAGCCGAGGATCCAGAAAGCCTGCGCGGCCCGCAGTTCGGCGCGGCCTGGGCCGATGAATTCTGTGCCTGGTCCTATGCCGAGGAGACCCTGGCCATGTTGAGAATGGGCCTTAGACTGGGCGATGAGCCAAGACTGGTCATGACCACCACGCCAAAGCCAACTGTCGCCCTGCGCCGTCTGATGACAGAAGCCGGTGTCGTGGTGACCAGGGCCGGAACCCTGGCCAACCGGGCAAATCTTGCACCAGACTTTATTGGCGGCCTACAAGCGATTTATGGCGGCACGCGGCTGGCGGCGCAGGAGTTGGAAGGTCTGGTGGTTGAGGCCCTCGAAGGGGCGCTGTGGCGTTCGCAAGACCTCGCCCGCGCCCGTGGCCCAAGGCCAGACACGCTTGATCAGGTGGTTGTGGCGGTTGATCCGCCTGCCAGCGCCACGGGGGATGCTTGTGGTCTGGTGGTGGCGGGCAGGCTTGGGGACCGGGGCTATGTGCTTGCAGACCTGACCTTGAGCGGCGCTTCGCCCCTTGGCTGGGCCGGACGTGCAGCCCAGGCGGCGCGGGACTTTGGCGCGGCCTATGTGGTGGCCGAGGCCAATCAGGGCGGCGACATGGTGCGCACTGTGCTGGCCATGGCCGGGTGTGATGTACCGGTGCGGCTGGTGCATGCCAGGCTTGGCAAGCGCGCGCGAGCCGAGCCGGTGGCGGCCCTGTACGAACAGGGGCGCATCACCCATTGCGGTGCTTTTCCGGCGCTGGAAGAGGAATTGCTGGCCCTCGGCACCGAGGGTTTGGACCACAGCCCTGACCGGGCCGATGCCCTGGTCTGGGCCTTGAGCGAGCTTTTATTGAACCGGCGCGGCGGCGCGCCCCGGCTGTCGGTGCTCTAGGCGCGGCTAGCTTACAAAGGACAAGATGATGGGACTTTTTTCACGCGCTCGCGGGCGCGGCCAGCCTCCTGCGCCCGAAATCAAGGACAGCCGCGCCCAGCGTCTGATCGCCTTGACCATGGCGGGCCGTCCGCAATGGACGCCGCGCAATTTCGAGGCCTTGGCCCGTGAAGGCTTTGCGCGCAATCCGGTCGCCTATCGCTGTGTGCGCATGATTGCCGAGGCGGCGGCCTCTGTGCCGCTTGTGGTGTTTGAACACGGCCGCCGCAGCGCCGACCACCCCTTGATGCAGCTCCTAGAGCACCCCAATCCCGAACAGGGCCGGGCCGACCTGATGGAAGCCTTTTTCGGCGGTCTGCAAACGGCGGGCAATGCCTATCTCGAAGCCGCCGAGGACGAGGACGGCGTGCCGGTCGAGCTTTATGCTCTGCGCCCTGATCGGATGCAGGTAATACCCGGTGCGCGCGGATGGCCCCAGGCCTATGCCTATACGGTGGGCGCGCAAACCGTGCAGCTGGTGCGGGGCCTTGATGGCTGGATGCCGGTCCTGCACCTAAAGCTCTATCACCCCGCCGATGATCATTATGGCTTTTCGCCGCTTGAGGCGGCTGCCTTTGCCGTCGATGTTCATAATGCGTCGGGGGCCTGGAACAAGGCCTTGCTCGACAATGCCGCGCGTCCGTCAGGCGCGCTGGTCTATGGCGGCGGCGAGACATCGGAGCGACTGTCTGAGGAACAGTTCGAGCGGCTCAAGGCCGAGCTGACCGAGGCGCATACGGGGGCCATGGCGGCGGGCAGACCCCTCTTGCTCGAAGGCGGGCTAGACTGGAAGCCGATGTCGCTTAGCCCGGCGGATCTGGACTTTATCGCAGGCAAACACGCGGCTGCGCGCGAGATTGCACTGGCCTTTGGCGTGCCACCGCCTTTGCTCGGCATACCCGGCGACAATAGCTATGCCAATTTCAAAGAAGCCAATGCCGCCTTCTGGCGCCATACCGTGGTGCCGCTTGCCGAGCGCACAGCCCGTGCCCTGAGCGGTTGGCTCGGCCTGCGGTTTGGCGCGGTTAGGATTGCTTGTGATCTGGACGCTGTGCCAGCCCTGGCCCCCGAGCGCGAGGCCCTGTGGGCCCGGCTGGAAGCGGCCAGTTTCCTAACCTTGCAAGAGCGTCGCCGGATGGCTGGCCTTGGTGATGGGGGCCCCAATGGCGGATGATCAGCACACAGACCGTTTCTGGCGATTTGATCGTCAGGTCACGGTGGGGGTCCTTTTGGCTGTGGTGCTTCAGGCCGGCGGAGTCTTGATCTGGGCAGGACGCCAGGCCACGCGAATAGAGGTGATCGAGCAGAGGCTGGAGCGCCAGTCCAATGTTGCCGAGCGTCTTGCGCGGCTCGAAGAACAGGTCCTTGCCGCCCGCGCCACCCTGGAGCGGATGGAGCACAAGCTTGATCGCGGGGAGGCCAGTCCATGGGCCAATTAGCGATCGAGGGCTATGCCTCCTTGTTTTGGAAGGCCGATCTCAACGACGATATTGCCGCCGCTGGTGCGTTCGCAGACAGCCTGATCCGCACCGGACCGACCGGCGTGCGCATGCTCTATCAGCACGATACGCGTCAACCCATCGGGGTCTGGGACCAGGTGTTTGAGGATCAAACCGGCCTGTTTGTGCGCGGCCGCATTCTCGATCTTTGCCCTGAAGCGCGCCTGTGTTCGGCCCTGATCAAGGCCGCAGCCCTGGATGGCCTATCCATCGGGTTTCGCACCCAGGCTGCCCGCCCCGATGAGTCCGGGCGTTTGCGCGTCCTGACCCGCATCGATCTTTGGGAAGTGTCGCTTGTGACCTTTCCGATGCTTCCCCAGGCCCGAATTTCGAGCTTTCGGGTCCTCGAAGACCAGGCTGCCTAAGGCCGCCTTCGCCATTGTTCAGCCCAAAGGAGTATTCATGACCACCGAAACCAAACAGGCGGCCCCGTCGCCCGAAACCCGCGCCGCCTTGCACGAGGTTATGGCCGTACTGGAAAGCTATAAGGCCTCGAATAATGCCCGCCTCGCCGCGATAGAGGCCAAGCAGGCCGATGTTCTGCTGGAAGAAAAAACCGCGCGCATTGATGCCGACCTTAGCCGCGCCCAGGCCCGTTATGATCGAAGCCTTGCCGCGCCGCGCCGCCCGGTGCTTGATCCTGCCCCGCGCCTGGCCGAACCCGATGAGCGCAAGGCGGCGTGGAATGCCTATCTCAAGACCGGCCAGGTCCTGCCCGGTCTGATCGAGGCCAAGGGTCTGTCTGAAAGCGTCAATGCGTCCGGCGGTTTCCTGACCCTGCCCGAGCTGGAGGCCCAGATTCTGCGCCGATTAAGCGTTTCCAGCCTGATGCGCGATATCTGCCAGATTCAGGTTATGGGCGCGGGGGTTTATCGCAAGCCCGTCTCGACCGCCGGTATTGGCGCAAGCTGGATAGCCGAAACCGCAGCTCGGCCGGAAACCACGGCCCCGACGTTGGATATCATCGATTTTCCAGCCTTTGATCTTTATGCCGCGCCGGCTGCGACCCAGTCCCTGCTGGATGATGCCCTGATCAATATGGATGACTGGCTGGCGGCAGAGATTGATGACGCCTTTGCCGCACAGGAAACCAGCGCCTTTATCAATGGTGACGGAGTTAATAAGCCCAAGGGCTTGCTTGGCTATACGATTGCTGCCGATGCAAACCAGACCTGGGGCCAGCTTGGCTATCTGGCGACAGGCGTTATCGGTGGCTTTCCACCGGTCAATCCGACCGACAAGCTGATCGACCTGATCTATACGCCAAGGGTCCAGTATCGGGCGGGCGGGCGCTTTGTCATGAACCGCAAGACGGTCTCGGCGGTGCGCAAGTTCAAGGACAATACCGGCAATTACATCTGGAATGCAGCCTTGCAGCCTGGGGCATCGGCGACCTTGCTGGGCTATCCGGTCACCGAGATTGAGACCATGCCCGATGTCGCGGCCAATTCGCATTCGATTGCGTTTGGCGACTTTAAGCGCGGCTATCTCATTGTTGACCGGGCAGGGGTGAGGGTCTTGCGCGATCCCTATTCGGCCAAGCCCAATGTCTTGTTCTATACCACCAAGCGGGTCGGCGGCGGCATCCAGAATTTCGATGCGATCAAGCTGCTGAAATTCTCTGCCACCTAGGCAAACCCTCAATCTCCCCCCTCCCTCTCCCCGCCAGATTGCGGGCCTAATTGGACTGCGCTTGGCGGGGAGGGGGCCTTTTTGCCTTTTGTATTGGGCCTGATCGCTATGACCTTGCAAATCCTGACCCAGCCCGTGAGCGAGCCTGTAAGCCTGGCCGAGGCCAAGGCGGTTCTGCGTGTCACCGACACCGCCGAAGATGCCTTGATCAGCCGCCTGATCAGCGCCGCTCGCCAAAGGATCGAGCGCGCTTTGGGCCTTGGCCTGATCGCGGCAAACTATCGCGAAACCTTTGATCGCTGGGGACCAAGGCGTCTGAAATCGGGTGCCATTCGCCTGCGTATGGGTCCGCTTTTGTCGGTGGTGGCAATCCGTGTGGCCGACTCTACGGGCACCTATCTGCTCCTGAACTCAGATCTTTATCGAGCCAGGATTGGCACGCGGCCGGGTCTGGTCGCGCCCTTGGCCGCGGGTCTGCCAGAGGCTGGCATTGCTACAGGCGGCCTGCAAATCGATTATCGCTGCGGGTTTGGCGAGGCGTCAGCCGATGTGCCCGAGCCGCTGCGTCAGGCGCTGCTGGCCCTGGTTGCACATGGTTATGAGAACCGTGACGAGGCCAATGCCCCTCTAGGCCTGGTCGAGCCATGGCTCGCCCCGTATCGGCGGGTGCGGCTGTGATCGGGTCGCTCAATCGCCGGGCTGTGCTGTCCAGTGTTAGCGAGACCGTAACCCCCACGGGCGGGCGGACGCGGACCTGGACCGCCTTTGCCACCGTCTGGGTCAGCCTGTCGCCCACCAACACCGACACGGTCGCCACGGCTGATCAAAAGCCGGTTCGCCGCCAAACCTTAAGGGCTCAGGCGCGTGATCTGGCCAGTGCAGCGGTCGGCCAGCGCTGCGCCTTTAGTGGCCGAAACTGGTGGGTGAGGGCGGTTGATCGTGACCAACCCCGGCGCGGCTATATGACCCTGACCTTGGAAAGTGACCTGACATGAGCCGCGATCCTGACAGCGCTTTGCAGATGGCGATCTTGGCCAAGCTTGCCGCCCAGACCAGTTTGCAGCCCCTGCTGGGCAATCCGCCAAGGGTCTATGACGAACCGCCGCCCGAGCCGGTCTATCCGTTTGTAACCCTTGGCACCAGCCAGACCCGGCCCTATGGCGGTCTGGTCGAACCGGTCAGCGCCGAAGCCACCGAACACGCGATCAGCCTGACTATTGCCTCGGTCTCAGGGGGCACAGAAGAGGTCAAGACCGTCTTGAGCCTAGTGCGGGCTGCCCTGCATGGTGCGGCCTTGAGCCTTGAAGAACACCGCCTGATCAATCTGCGCGTCACGTTTGGCGATGTGTTTCGGGCCGCAGATTGGCGCTCCACCTACGGCGTCCTGCGCCTGCGGGCCGTTACCGAACCCACAAATTCCTGACGAAGAGGAGGCCCCGATGGCGGCACAAAAAGGCAAGGATATTCTACTCAAGATTGGCGACGGTGCCAGTCCTGAGACCTTCACCACGGTCGCGGGCCTGCGGGCTCGGACCCTGTCCTTGAACGCCAAGTCGGTGGATACGACCGACTCGGAAAGTACGGGGCGTTGGCGCGAGCTCTTGGCCGGGGCTGGAATCAAGTCGGCGGCCGTGGCGGGCTCTGGGGTCTTTCGCGATGTCACCGCCGATGCCCAGCTGCGCGAAGCCTTTTTTTCGCAGGATACCCGCAACTGGCGCTTGATCATTCCTGACTTTGGCACGCTCGAAGGCCGGTTTCTCATCGCCGCGCTCGACTATGCGGGCGACCATGAGGGCGAGGTTACCTTTGCCCTCAGCCTGGCATCGGCTGGCCCGCTCACCTTTACCGCAGCTTGACGGAGGATCAGATGATTGTCGCTAATCACGCGCGCGGCGAGGTGGTTCAGGATCTGGGTGGCCAGCCGCGCCGTCTGTGCTTGACCCTTGGCGCTCTGGCCGAATTGGAAACAGCCTTTGGCCTTGAGGGGTGGGAGGCCTTGACCGAGCGCCTGCGCCGGTTGTCGGCCAAGGACCTGCTGCTGGTCCTGGCGGCCCTGTTGCGCGGCGGCGGCGAGGCTGAGGCTGCGGCCCGTCTTGACCAGACCCCGATCGATTTTCGCCAAGCCGCCAATGCGGTTGCGGCGGCTTTTGTAGCGGCGGGTGAGGCGTGAGCCTGTGGCCGGGCCTGCTGAGACTGGCTGTACGAGAGATGGGCCTGACGCCCGAGGCGTTTTGGCGGTTGTCCCTGGCCGAATGGCGCGCCTTGACCATCATGCCCGATGCCGAGCTTGCCCTGCCCAGGGCCCGGTTTGACGCCCTTTGCACCCTCTATCCCGACGAGGTCCCATGAGTTCCGCCTCCAGTTTTTCAGCCAATACGGGGCTTGATGCCATTTCGGCCCAGGCTGCCGATGCCGCAGCGGCCTTGAGTGCGCTCAAGGCTCCGGCCCAAAGCGCGGCCGATACCATTGATCAAGCCTTTAGCCGGGCCGGTGCGAGCCTTGCCAAGAGCCTGACCCGCGCAGCCAGTGACGGCAAGATCAGTTTGCAGGAACTGGCCCAGGCCGTCCTGTCGGCGATCAATGCCTATGCTCAGGTGCGCACATCGGGCACGGGCGGCAGCGGCGGACTTGGCCAGATCTTAAGTCAGGCCCTGTCCAGTGGCTTTTCGGGCGCGCGGGCCGATGGTGGCCCAGTCACAGCGCACGGCAGCTATCTGGTGGGCGAACGTGGCCCGGAAATCTTTCGCCCAAGCGTCAGTGGCAGTATCGACCAGATCGGCAGTGGCGGCATGACCGTTAATATCACCCTTCCAGCCTCCGACGGCGGATTGCTCCGGTCTGAAGCGCAACTGGCCCAGGCCCTGGCCCGCGCGGTGTCGCTTGGCGGGCGCAAACTCTAGGAGCGTCGATCTTATGGCCTTTCATGATGTAGTCTTACCCGCGCGGCTGGCTTTTGGCTCCAGCGGTGGGGTTGAGCGCCGGACCGAGATTGTGAGTCTGGCCTCGGGCGCAGAGCGCAGGTCCAGTCCCTGGGCGCATGGCCGCAGGCGGTTCCTTATCGGGGCCGGGGTGCGCTCGCTCGATGACATAGCGGCCCTGACCGCATTTTTTGAGGCGCGTTATGGGCGGCTCTATGCGTTTCGATTTAAGGATTTCTCGGATTTCAAATCCTGCCTGCCATCCAAGTCTGCGGCACCGCTTGATCAGCCGATCGGCACCGGCAATGGGACGATCAAGACCTTTGCCCTGATCAAGCGCTATGGCACGGGCAATCTGACCTATGATCGGGCGATTACCAAGCCGGTACCGGGCACGGTGCGCGTGGCGGTGGCGGGCGTGGAACTGGCGGCCTCGGCCTTTAGTGTCAATAGCCTGACCGGGATCATGACCTTGAACGCCGCACCATCGACAGGGGCAGCGGTTACGGCAGGGTTTAGTTTTCACACGCCGGTGCGGTTCGATACGGACCGGCTGGATGTGTCGCTGGAGGGGTTTGAAGCCGGGCGTTTGGTCGCCACCTCCCTGATCGAGGTGCAGGTCTAGCATGCGCAGCCTGCCTCAAACCTTGATCGACCGTATTGAAAGCGGTTCGGCGACGCTTTGTCATGTCTGGCTTTTGACGCGCAATGATGGGGTCAAGCTTGGCTTTACCGATCATGACCGCGATCTCGTGCTTGAGGGCGTGGTCTGCCAGGCCGCAACCGGCTGGACCGCGGGCGCGGCCGAAACCGGGCTTGGCTATGCGCCAGGTAGCCTGGCGGCCAGTGGTGTCTTGGATAGCGCCGCCATCAGCGAGACCGATATCCGGCTTGGCCGGTTTGACAATGCTCGGATTGAACTGAGGCGGGTGGATTGGAGCCTTCCGGCCTTAAGCGTGCCGCTTTGGCAAGGGCGGCTGTCTCGGCTGACGCGGGAGGGCGCGCGCTTTACCGCCGAGATTGAAGGACCGCTTGCGGCGCTGGACCGGGTGGTTGGGCGCACCTATGGGCGTTTGTGCGACGCCGATCTGGGGGATGGGCGCTGCGGCGTGGCGGTTAGCAATCCCACCTTTACGGGCCAGGGCCTCATTGTCTCGGCGACGGGGCGAAAACTGGTTCTGAGCGGCCTGGACAGTTTTCAGAGTGGCTGGTTTTCCGGCGGACTGATCACACCCCAGGGCGGTCCGGCCCTGACCATTGCGGCCCATAGTGTGCAGTCCGATACCAAGGCGGTCTTGGTTCTACAGTCTAGTCCGTCGGCGGCCCTGGCTGAAATCCTGGCCGTGGGCAAGGCTTGTCTTGTGCGGGCGGGCTGTGACAAGACCTTTGCCACCTGTAAGGCGCGGTTTTCAAACGCACTGAACTTTCAGGGTTTTCCGCATATTCCCGGTGATGACTTCCTGTCGCTCTACCCCGCAGAGGGCGAGCGTAATTCGGGCGGATCGCGGCGGTCATGAGCGTGAACCTGCCGCCTGTAACACGGGCCCAGATTGTTTGCGCCGCGCAAGACTGGATCGGCACGCCCTATCAACATCAGGCCAGCCTGATGGGGGTGGGCTGTGATTGTCTGGGTCTGGTTGGCGGTGTCTGGGCGCAGCTCTATGGCACCTGGCCAGAGGCCGCCCCGCCCTATCGGTCGGACTGGGCGGAGCTTGGTACAGATGAGCCCCTATTGCGCGCGGCCAGACGCCACCTTGTCGCCATGCCGCTGGCTGCCGCTGTCCTGCCCGGTGATCTCTTATTGTTTCGTATGAGCCCGCAGGCCCAGATCAAGCATTGCGCCCTGGTCACTGCCGCCCGAACGCCAAGGGCTGAGGCTCGCATCATTCATGCCTATTGGGGCCGTGCGGTGGTCGAAAGCTGGCTTGGCCCCTGGTGGCGGCGTCGGCTGGCGGCGCGGTTCGCGTTTCCAACAGTGAGGGACTAAGATGGCCCAGATCGTTTTGACCAGTATTGGCACGGCCATTGGTGGCCCGCTCGGCGGGGCGATTGGCTCCATGATTGGTGCCTCCCTGGATCAGGCCATGATCCGCAGCCTGTCGCCCGCCCGTCAGGTAGGGCCACGCCTGTCACAGGTGCGGATCACGTCGGTGTCAGAGGGTGCGCCTATGGCGGCGGCCTATGGGCGCGCGCGAGTCGGCGGCCAGGTGATCTGGGCGGCTCAGTTCAAGGAGCACAAGGTCACAGGCAAGAGCGGCAAGGGAAAGGGCGCTCAAAAGACCACCAGCTATACCTATTCGCTGTCCTTTGCCGTGGCCCTGTGTGAGGGCCAGATTGGCGGCATTGGCCGGGTTTGGGCCGATGGCAAGGCGCTCGACATGACGGGCATGACCATGCGGCTATATCGTGGTGGCCAAGACCAGATGCCCGACCCGCTGATCGAGGCCATAGAGGGCGTCGCACCGGCCTATCGGGGTCTGGCCTATGTGGTGTTTGAGGATCTGGCGCTGGATGCGTTTGGCAATCGCCCCCCACAGCTCAGCTTCGAGGTCTATCATAGGCCCCAGGGTCTTGGCAGTGGCGCGGCCTTGGAGGACCGGCTGGGCGGGGTGTGCTTGATCCCGGGCGCGGGCGAATTTGTCTATTCCACCGAAACCGTCCTTCGCCGCCAAAGCCTGATCAAACAGGTCTCCGAGACGGTGAATAATGCCCAAGGCCGTCCTGATTTTCTGGTCTCGCTTGATCAGCTCCAAGCCCAGTTGCCCAATATCAAGTCGGTCATGCTGGTGGTCAGCTGGTTTGGCACAGACCTTCGCGTTGGTCAGTGCAAGATTAGGCCCGGGATTGAAGGCTATAATCGGATAACCCAGCCCCTGGTTTGGCGTGCGGGCGGCGTTGGGCGCGAGGATGCCTATCTGATCTCGGTCGATGGCGGCGGCCCGGCCTATGGCGGTACGCCCTCGGACCAGACCGTGCGTCAGGCGATTACAGAGTTAAAGGCCAGAGGCTTTAAGGTCGGACTCTATCCCTTCATCCTGATGGATGTGCCGCAAAACTCCACCCTGCCAGATCCTTATGGCGCGGCCCGCCAGCCTTCATATCCTTGGCGCGGGCGCATTACCTGTGATCCAGCGCCCGGCAGACCCGGCTCGCCCGACAAGACCTTGGTTGCCACGGCGCAGGTGCAAGCCTTTTTTGGTCAGGCCCAGCCTGGACATTTTGGCATTGCCAATGGCGAGGTGACCTATTCTGGGCCCAGCGAATGGGGGCTAAGGCGGATGATCTTGCACTATGCGCGGCTGGTGACCCAGGTGGGGGGTGTGGACACATTCCTGATCGGCTCGGAACTGCGCGCCATTACCCAGATTCGAGGCGCGGGAAACAGCTATCCGGCAGTGCAGGCTTTGCAAACCTTGGCTCAGGATTGCCGCAGTATAATCGGGACCGACCCAGCCCTATCCTATTCTGCCGACTGGACCGAATATAATGGCCATCAGCCGAATGATGGCACGGGCGAGGTTCGGTTCCATCTGGACCCGCTTTGGGCAGACCCCGCAGTCAGTTTTGTTGGCATAGACTGGTATGCGCCCTTGGCCGATTGGCGCGATGGCGAAGATCATCTGGATGCCAAGGCGGGCTTTACCGGGCCAAGCGACCCGGCCTATCTGGCCGCGAATGTGTTTTCCGGCGAAGGTGCAGACTGGTATTATGCCAGCGATGCCGACCGTATGGCCCAAACGCGCAAGCCGATCTCGGACGGTGCCTATGGCGAGCCTTGGGTCTATGCGCCCAAGGCGCTTAAGGCCTGGTGGGGCAATCTGCATTATGACCGCCCAGGCGGGGTGCGTGCCACCAACCCGACGGGCTGGATTCCTCAGTCCAAGCCCGTTCGCCTGATCGAGTTTGGCTGTCCGGCGGTCGATAAGGGCGCAAATTCACCGAACCTGTTTATAGATGCCAAGAGCTCAGAAAGCTTCCTGCCGCCCTTTTCGAATGGCGCGCGCGATGATCTGGGCCAGAGGCGGGCCCTGGAAGCCATGCTGGCGGCCTTTGCCATGCCGACGAATAATCCGCTATCGAGCGTCTATGGCGGACCTATGGTCGCCGATGATGCCTTGCATGTCTGGTGCTGGGATGCGCGGCCCTATCCCGATTTTCCGGCGCGCAGCCATATCTGGTCCGATGCGCCAAATTGGGCGAGGGGCCATTGGCTCAATGGCCGGGCGGGGGGCATGACCCTGGCCGATCTGACCTTGGCCCTTGCGGCAAGGGGCGGTGCGCCCTTGAAACTTGAGGGGCTGGGCGGTGTGATTGGCGGCTATGTGATCGAGCGGCCAATGCGCCTGCGCGATGCCTTGGAACCCCTGGGCCTGGCCTTTGGCTTTGATGCCGCCGAACGCAATGGTCAGGCGTGTTTGGTCGCCCGTGACGCTCAGGCCGCCGTGGCCTTACCGGCGGATCAACTGGCCCTGATCGAGGACAAGATCGGGCTTGGCCAGGTGTCGCGCGACCTGACTGTGCCGGTCGATCAGGTGCGGATCCGGTTTGTCGATGAGCGGGCAGACTATCAGATTGGCGCCGTCTCGGTTCGGCGCGAACCCGGTCAATGGGGCGGTAGTCAGGATATCGACCTGCCCATTATCACCACCGAGCCGATTGCGCTGGCCGCAGCGCGCCGAACCCTTGCGACCCTGGAGGCGGAGCGGGATCGATTGAGCGTGCCGGTCGGCCCCTTATTGGCCTTGCGGGCGGAGCCTGGCGATCTGATAAGCCTTGCCAGCCATGATGGGGTCTGGCGGGTTGAGCGGGTGCGCCATGAAGCGCCATCGAGTCTCGATCTGGTCCTGGCCGCCAGCGTCAGCGCCGAAGGCATCGATCCTGATCCGGCCTGGCGGCTAACCCCGCCGATTGAGCCGTCCAGCCCGCCGATCTTGTACCTGCTGGACCTGCCGCCCTTGAACGGTCAGGAAACCGATGTCCGGCCCATTGCTGCGGCAGCGGCCCAGCCTTGGCGCAGTCTTGACCTGTGGGCGGGGTCCAGTGTGGAGTCCTTGACCCAGAGAGCCAGCCTGCCCAGCGCCGCCAGCCTTGGCCAAACCCTTACCTCCCTGATGCGCGGCCCGCTACACAGGCTTGATCGGGCAGCCCAACTTGAGGTCCAGATCGAGGGCGAGGCCCTGATGAGCCGCAGTCTGGTCGAGGTCCTGGCCGGTGCCAATAGCCTCGCTATCCAATCGGCGACCGGCGCATGGGAAATCATCCAGTTTTTGAGCGCCAGTGTGATTGGTGAAAACGCCTATCGCTTGAAGGGTCTGTTGCGAGGCCAAGGCGGCAGTGATCCGGCCATGGCCGACCTTACCCCAGCGGGTGCAGCCGTGGTGGTCCTGTCCAGCGACCTTGCGCGGGTTAGTCTGTCCAGGTCCGAGCGCGGCCTGCCCTTGATTTGGCGCGCCGCGCCAGCGGGAGGGGCTGCGGCGGGTCTGGCCATGACCGAGCTTGGCTTTGCCTGGCAGGCCCTGGCCGAGCGACCCTGGGCACCGGCGCATTTGCGGGTCAGTCTGCTGGGCAATGGCGACCGTAAGCTTAGCTGGATAAGGCGCACGCGGCTGGGCGGCGATGACTGGGGTGCCAATGAGGTGCCCTTGTCGGAGGATCAGGAAGGCTGGAAGCTGGAGGTTCTGCTCGGCGAGACGGTTGTGCGAACCGTCCAGACCTCAAGCGCCCAATGGCTCTATACGGCCCTTGATCAGGCGACGGATTTCGCCCCCGCCCAGATCGCCAATGTCTCGGTTCGGATCGCCCAGGCCTCGGCCAGTTTTGGCTGGGGTGCGGCGCAGCGCAAAAGTCTGTTGTAAATATGCCACTATGCTCTTGCGCCTTTGCAGGAAAGGCTTAACTGAGGGGCACAGTTTTGAATCGATGAGGCCCGTTCACTTGGCGCAAGACCCCTATCTGGAACTTGGCGTAGCGCGCACTGCCAGCACGGCGGAGATTCGCGCGGCGTTTCATAAGCTGGCCAAGCAACATCACCCCGACCAGAATCCCGGCAATAAGGCCTCGGAGGAGCGGTTCAAGCGCGTCAGTGCCGCCTTTGATGTGATCGGGGATGAGGCCAAGCGCAAAAAATTTGATCGCGGCGAGATTGACGCCGATGGGCGAGAGGCCCGCGGTTTTGGCGGGCCACCGCCCGGATCGCCCGGATCGCGCGGCGGCGGCGGCGGTTATGGCGGAGCCCAGTTCGACGGCGTCGATCTGAATGATATTTTCGGCGATATGTTTGGAGGGCGCGGCGGTCAGCGCGGCGGCAATTTTCGCCCCGGCGGATTCAGCGCCAAGGGCAGTGATGTGCGCGCCAAGCTTGAAATTGATCTGGAAGACGCAATCTTGGGCGCGAAAAAGCGCATTAGTTTTGCTGATGGCCGCACCCTGGATGTGAGCATTCCTGCCGGGGCCGCCGAGGGTCAGACCATCCGCCTGCGCGGCCAAGGCTCGCCTGGACGTTCAGGTCCCGGGGACGCCCTGATTGATCTGAGCATTAAGCCGCACCCCATCTATCGGCGCGAAGGCGATAACTTGGTGATGGACCTGGCTGTGACCGTGCCGGACGCCATACTCGGGGCCAAGGTCCAGGCCCCGACGCCTGAAGGGGTGGTGACCTTGACCGTGCCCAAGGGCTCTAATGCTGGCCATATGCTGCGCCTCAAGGGGCGGGGCGTGCACGATAGTTTTGGCAAGCGCGGCGATCTGCTGGCGCGCCTGATTCTCACCCTGCCAGAGACCAGTGATCCAGCCCTCGAAAAATTTGCCGCAAGCTGGCGCAAGGATCGCCCCTATCAGGCCGCCAAGCGCAAGGTCTAGGCTTGGCCTGGGTTTCAGGCGGTGGTCGTCTCGCGCTCGTGTGCCAACAGGGCCAGAAGTGCGTCCGATGACTGGGCATTGCGCAATTGCTCGCGCAGGGCCGGGCGGCGCAACTGGCGACTGACCCGCGCCAAGGCCCGCAGATGGTCAACCCCCGATTCTGGCGGGGCGAGCAGCACAAACAATAGATCGACCGGCTCGTCATCAATGGCATCGAAGCTGATCGGTGTGTCCAGCTTGACAAACAGGCCGCGGATTCGGTCCAGCCCCGTCAGGCGGGCATGGGGCACGCCCACCCCATGTCCAACCCCAGTCGAGCCGAGGGACTCACGCTCCATCAGGGCCTCGAGCACAGTCGAGGCTTTCAAACCAAACTTCTTTGCCGCTAGATCGGCGACCAGACTCAAGGCCTGACGCTTGGACGTTGCATTGGCTTTTGGGACCACTGCGCCAATGTCCAACAATTCGTCAATAATCATAGACTTAAACCACTCCGGCCTTGGCTTGCCGACCCCAAGAGCGGCGCGCGGCAAGCCTAGGGCTTGCCGGTCGCACCACTGGTGTTCAACGCAGCCTTCGTGCGTTGAGGATCGATCCACCCGATATTGCCATCGGGACGGCGGTATACCACTGACAAACCGCCGTGCGCCGCGTTTCTAAAGACGATTGTTTGGGCTTCCGTCAAGTCCATCTCCATCACGGCCATAGAAACAGTGAGGGTTTTGAGCTCGGTTTCGGATTCGGCAATGATTACGCCGCTGGGCGCATCGTGACTGTGATGAGGCTCGGCCTCATCGTCCCAGCCGTGATCGTCTTCCTCCTCGTGATAAGGGGCACGCAGGACGAACAGGGCGCTGGTCTCAGCCTTTTTTGCCCCCGCCGCCACGGAATGGCTACGCAGGCGGCGTTTATAGCGCCGTATTCGGCCCTCTACCTTTTCAAGGGCCACGCTGAAGGCAGCGTGAGCATCATGGCCAAGGCCATGGCTCAAAAGGGTTTGGCCAGACGCCAAATGCACCGTGCAGTCCACCCGGAAGGAATGGCCTTCGCGAGAAACCACAACCTCGGCGTTGCCGCCGCGGTCAAAATACTTGCCGATGCTGCTCAATAATTCGTCCGAGACCCGCGAACGCAGGGCCTCGCCGACGTCGACATGCTTGCCGGACACTAAGACTTGCATCCGAGTATTCCAAGCCTTTACAGCGGGTAAGTCAAGCCACTTTTTCGATCACGTCCGCGTGAAGAGCTTGATTTATAGTAAGATTTTGGAAACCATACCGGGGCTAGCCGGCCTGTTTGAGCAGGCGGCGGCGGTCTACGGATGAGCCTATACCCATGGATTCGCGGTATTTGGTGACGGTGCGTCTGGCAATATCGATCCCGTCCTTTTGCAAGATTTCGACCAGCTTATCGTCGGACAAGACGTCTTGGCCGCGGTGCTCGGTCTGGATCATCTGGCGAATCTTTTGGCGAACACTTTGCGAGGAATGGGCCAGGCCACCGGCGCTGGACCCAATCGCGCTGGTAAAGAAGAACTTCAGCTCGAATGTGCCCCTTGGTGTGTGGATTGCCTTATTGGCGGTCACGCGGCTGACGGTGGATTCGTGCATGCCAATGGCTTCTGCCACGGTCTTGAGGGTCAAGGGGCGCAGATAGTCCAGGCCCATATTCAAAAAGCCTTCTTGCTGGCGCACAATTTCGCTGGCGACCTTGAGGATGGTTTTGGCCCTCTGGTCCAGACTCTTGACCAGCCAGGTGGCATTGGACAGGCATTCGGACACAAACACCTTGTCGGTTTGCGACTTGGCCTGGGCGGCGATCTTGGCGTGATAGCGGCGGTCGACCAAGAGCCGGGGCAGGGCGTCGCTATTGAGTTCGACCTGCCAGATACCATCGCGGCCTTGATGCACAAACACATCGGCAATCAGGGTTTGAGTCATGCCGTACTCATAGCCAGAACCTGGCCGGGGATTGAGGGCCCGCAATTCGCGCAGCATGTCGCGCAGATCGTCCTCATCGACGCCGCAGACAAGGCGCAAGCGGCCATGATCGCGCCGCGCCACGGCGTCCAGATGGTCTAACAGGCTGTCCATGGCCGGATCGAGACGGTTCTTGTCCTTGAGTTGCAAGGCCAGGCATTCGCGCAGGTCGCGCGCGAAAACGCCGCACGGGTCAAAGCCTTGTAACAGACCCAGCACGGCCTCGATTTCTGCGACCTTGCAGCCCAACTGAAGTGCCAGTTCGGCCAGATCCAGCCGCAAATAGCCCGCCTCATCCAGCCCATCGATCAAGATCAGGCCTATGGCGCGCGCGCGATCGGGCAGGGGACAGATGGACAATTGGGCGCGCATGGCATCGGCAAGCGTCCCCAGTGCCGCCCGCTCAGGCAATGCGCCGGTGTCCTGGCCTGAGCCTTGACGCCCAAGGTCGGTCGGCGCGCCCGCATAGCCAATCTCGTCCAACTCGCCAGTATGGCGCTCTCCGGGCGAGGCGTCCGCAAACGCGTCTTCGCTGCCCATATCCAGGGCCTGAGCGGCACCGTCCAAACTCACCTGATCGCTGGCGGTTTCCAGATCCTGCGCCTCGGCCAAGGGCTCGGCCGAATCGTGCTCGCTGGCAGGATCGCTTTGCAGATCGAGCAGGGGATTGGTCTCGATTTCAGCCTGGATATAGGCCTCGAGCTCAAGGCCAGACATTTGCAGAAGCTTGATCGCCTGCTGCAATTGCGGGGTTAGGGTCAGGGCTTGCCCCTGACGAAACTCTAGGCGAGTAACGAGCGCCATAGCCTTGTGCACACTGCTCCTGAAAGGTTGGAAACAGCATTAAGGCGTCACTAAGGCTAATAATGTATTGATTCGGAAATTCAAACTTTTGGAAAAGTCAATTAAAAAATCATGCATTAGTTGCCGCTATGAAAAACTATCGCCCAGATAAACGCGCCGCACCTCTGGATCGGCCAGAATCTGGTCGGGCGAGCCCTCGAACAGGACCTCACCGGCATGGATAATCGAGGCGCGATCGATGATTTCCAGGGTCTCGCGCACATTATGGTCGGTAATCAGTATGCCAATGCCCCGCTCGCTCAGATAACGGATCACTTCGCGGATATCGGCAATGGCCAGAGGGTCAATGCCGGCAAAGGGTTCATCCAGCAGCATGAAGGCAGGCTCGCTGGCCAGGGCGCGGGCTATTTCCACGCGCCTGCGTTCGCCCCCCGACAGGGCAATGGCCGGGGAATTGCGCAAATGGTCGATGCGCAATTCTTCCAACAGGTCCTTGACGGTCGCCTTGGCCTTGCGGTCGTCCTGCTCGCGCATCTCCACCACGGCCATCACGTTTTGCTCAACCGTCATGCCACGAAAGATCGAGGCTTCCTGTGGCAGATAGCCGACGCCCATGCGGGCGCGCTGATACATGGGCAGGGGGGTGATATCCTCGCCGTCCAGATAGATCGAACCATAATCAGCCGGGATCAGGCCGGTGATCATGTAAAAACAGGTGGTCTTGCCCGCACCATTGGGACCCAACAGGCCCGCGACCTCGCCGCGCCGCAGCCGCAAGGACACACTCTTGACCACGGGCCGGCCGCGAAACGACTTGCCGATATGATCAACGGTCAGGCCGTCATCGGCCTTGACCAGGTCCGGGGCTGTGGGCGGGGCGCTTGATAGGGTTTGCATGACCTGACCTAGGGCTTTGGTGCCGGATTTGCCCGAGGCGGCGGGGCCTGGACGGCTGAGGCTGGACTTGCCTTGTTCGGATAGAAGACGCCGCGCACCCGGCCTGGCTTGCCGCGGCCCTTGGTCCCGGTTTCCATGGTCGCCTGACCGGTCTTGACGATAATGGTCAAACGGTCGCCGCGCAGCACATTGTCGCCCTGGGCAACAATCACCTGGCCGGACATGACCAGTGTGTCGCTGCTGGACGTATAGGTCGCCAGATCGCTGCGCACGGTCTGCTGAGGGGTGACATAAAACACCTCTCCAACCGCTTCCATCCGCGCCAGCACGCCGCAATTTCCGGCGCGGCCGCCTATGACCTGATTATAGAGGGTAATCGTATTGGCGCGCAGGCGGCTTTGGTCCTGAACCGCTTCGGCGCTGCCGCTCCATATGGCGCTACAGGTCTGGTTCATGGCTTCCAGCCGGTCTGCCGTAACATCGACGGGCGCGTCACTGGACGCAGCGATCTGGGCCTGAGCCCCCGTTGAGGCCAGGGCGATTACGAGCCAACTGGTCAGGCCCCATATCGTCAATCGGTTCATCACGCCTTTATCCTTATTGACCAAGCCCGGCTTGCAGCCTGGCGTGGCGATTGTGTTATTTGCCCTTGATCCGGCCGTGAACATTACCTTCAAAGACAATGCGCGTCCCCTTGTCATAAATACCGTAATTTTTCGCTTGAATATCCCCAAACGGCCCGGTTCCCGAGATAAGATTATTGCCGGTAACAATGCCGGTCATGGTATCTACCACAGCCGTGTCTGTATTGAAGATATAACCTTGGGCGCTGGTGAATACGACGTTCCCGTTCAGATGCAAGATCTTGTCGCCTTCAAGAAACAGGCCGCGATCGGCCTTGGCCGTGGTGGGATTAGCCGTATGCAGGTCAAGCGTCAGAACGGGGGCAACCAGGCTGACGCGCTTTATATCCTTGGCATCGCGTGAGGCTTCCTTGGCAGCCAGCATATAGGCCCGCCCCTCGCTGCTCTGGCCAAAGAACCTGGCATTCATCATCCGGATCGTGGTTGGCGCAGAGCTGCGCACATTGATGATGGTGGATATAAGCGTCTTGCCCACCACCCAGCCCAGCAGTCCGATGACAATCGCCGCCGCCATGGCCGGCAGGGCCTTACGCATCCCATGGATCAGGGCCGAGCGCTTTCGCCAATTGGCCATGACCGCGCTACGGCCGCCATAGGCCTGGCCGAGCAATGGGGAATAGGAGGTAAAACTGGTCAAGACCGCGTCAATCCGATCACATATGCGCAAAAATGTCGTTGTCTTCCCAACCCGCCAGATCGAGCGCCGCGCGGTGGGGCAGGAAGGCAAAGCAGGCCGTGGCAAGATCCATCCGCCCTTCGCGCACCAGCATGGCATCCAGCCGGGTGCGAAGGGCATGAAGATACAGCACATCGGACGCCGCATAGGCCATCTGATCGACCGACAGGCTATCGGCCCCCCAGTCAGAGCTTTGCTGCACCTTGGACAATTCAATCTGTAGCAATTCGCGCGTCACATCCTTAAGGCCGTGGCGGTCCGTATAGGTCCGCGCCAGTTTTGACGCAATCTTGGTGCAATAGACCGGCGCCGTCATTACCCCCAGATGCAGCAGGAACATGGCAATATCAAATCGGCCAAAATGAAACAGTTTCAACACCTTGGGATCGGTCAAGAGCCGCTTCAGATTGGGGGCGTCATAATTGGCCCGGTCCAGTTGCACCAGATGCGCATGGCCATCACCGCTCGATAACTGCACCACACACAAGGGGTCGCGGCGCAGGCGCAGGCCCATAGTCTCCGAATCCAGGGCCACAACCGCGCCCAGGTCCAGATCGTCTGGCAGGTCGCCCTTATGCAGATAATGGGTCACAGTGCGCGTCTTGCTCCGACAGGAACCGCTCTTGAGCCCAGATGGACCTAGCAGGCCTGATACGAGCCGCAAACCTTGCAACCAAACCCCTTGGCCCGTGAGCGCCAAACTAACCATTCAAGCCCCGATCCGCAAGGTGATGCTTGGGCAAGGGGGCGCACGAGGGGAAAGGCCACGGCTGGGGCTTTTGGTGCGCGCAAAAAGAAAAGCTATTGCCCAGCCCAGACCGCGCCTGCGGTATAAGTCCAGCCCCGAAGCGCCCGTCTGCTAATCACGCAAAATCCCAACGCCCCGCTCTTGCATAAATCTTGATCGCTTCATTCGACCGTTCCTTCCTTGAAGCGGGGTCTAATCATTTTTTGCGCGAGTTTCAGGGGGTCAGGTCAGTGACCAGAGCCGGTCTAGGCTCGAACCAAAGTCCGAGCGAAGCGAAGGAACCGAGCATTGAGGGAGGCAGGCTGCGTGCCTGTGGAACGCAAACGAAAAAACCATTTTCTTCCTTGAAGAAAATGGTGCCCAGGAGAGGACTCGAACCTCCACGACCTTTCGATCACTGGCACCTGAAGCCAGCGCGTCTACCAATTCCGCCACCTGGGCCCAAGTCCGGCGGGCCGGTTTGGGGAGGGGTGTGATAGGGCACCTAGCCGGGCGGGTCAATGCCAGTTTTGAACCATTTTCTGGGGTTGGACGGGGGCGCGGCCTTTTGCGGCGTTGCGCCGGAACGGCGGCTCGTCTATCCGAGGGGGGAAGGTCCAGCTTCGCGAGCGGGCCAGGCTATGAGGGTATTATGCAAGATCTGGTCACGGTTTTTGGCGGCTCTGGATTTGTCGGTTCACAGATTGTCCGGGCCTTGGCGCGGGGGGGGCTGAGGGTTCGGGTGGCGGTGCGGCGGCCGGGGCTTGGCTATCGGTTGCCCATGCTGGGCGATGTCGGGCAGATCGAGGTGGTCCAGGCCAATATTCGGGTGCCAGACTCGGTCGCGCGGGCTCTGGACGGGGCTAAGGCCTGTATCAATGCGGTCGGGGTCTTGTATGAGAGCGG
>JBIIZD010000124.1:0-6008 GCA_044346445.1 Caulobacteraceae bacterium | reverse complement strand
CCGTTCGGCTTGGGTGTTGAAGGACAGACCGTCGACCGCTTCCAAGATGTCGCGCAGGATATAGCCAGAGCGAAACTTGCTGCGCAGTTCGGTGAAAATCTCACCGATCTTGTATTCGATGGTTTGCGGCCCAGTGGCGCTTTGCCTGAAGGACGCTAGATGGGGAAATAGGTCGCGATCAATGAAGGTGATCAGATCATCGCCGATCAGGGCCTTGTTCTGATCCAGCTGGCCATCCTTCTTGGGTGCCGCCCATTCGCCCCACTGGTATCGCCCGGCTATGATGGGCGCATAGGGCTTGCCATCCAGTTCGGCGCGGTCGCGTCGCTCTGACTCCAGATCATCGAGATATTTTAGGAACAGAACCCAAGAGGTTTGCTCTACATAGTCCAACTCATTGGCGATCCCGTCTTCCGCACGCAAATCCTTTTCAATCTTGTTGAAGGTGTTTTCGTACATGAGTTCTCCAATAGCGCTAATTGATATGTGTCTTTTTAACCGCTTTCTGCTATTCCGCGCAACTGATCGTGTGCCAACGCTTGGTATAACTGACGTAGCACTCCCCACGATTTTCAGCAGAGCCCAATCGATCAGACGGCACTTCTGGCAGACTGACGCGGGTATTGTCGCTCAAGGTTGCGAGGGCGGGGATCCAGACAGGGGCCAAGCGTCCGATTGCGCTAGGCCGGTCTGGGTCGCCGCCTTCGCGGGGAAGGCGGATGGGAAGATGACCTCGACGCCACTATCATTTTTCCCTTAAATAGGCCCGAAGCCACCGGTTGAGGACACCCCATGAGCAACACCATTACCCTAATCAGTGCCCATGACGGGTTTGAATTCAGCGCCTTGCATGCTGGCGCGGTCTGATGGCCATGGGCGCGCGGGTTAGCCTGATCAGTGAGGCCGACGGCTTTGCGCTTGATGCCTATCATGTGGCAGCGCAAGAAGCGCGGCGCGGCGGGCTGGTTATACTGCATGCCGTCTGGGGGGTGACGCCGCATATCCGCGCCCTTGCCGACCAGTTTGCCGATGAGGGCTATGAGGTGCTTTGCCCGTCCCTGCTTGGGCGGTTTGAGGCCGGGTTTGCTGACCTGGACCTTGACCCGGCAAGGCTGGACCAAAGGTCAAGCTATGCCGCTGCAACCGGCTGGGGCGGCGAGTGCGCCGCGGATATTCAGGCTGCGATTGATGCGCTTGACGGGCCGGTCTTTGTGCTGGGCTTTTGCTTTGGCGGCACGGCGGCCTGGATCGCCGCCTGCCAGTGCACTGGCATTGCCGCCGTCTCATCCTTTTATGGCGGCCAGATTGTCGATTATCGAGACCAGACGCCCCAATGCCCAATCATTTTGCATCTTGGCCGCCACGATGGCTTGATCCCGCAATCAGACCGGGACGCCATTACGGCCGTCCATCCCGACCTGCCCATCTGGCTTTATGATGCCGGGCACGCCTTTGTTGCGCCCAATGGCTATCATGCCGACAGCGCAAACCTGGCCCTGCTGCGCACCCGCCAGCTTTTTCAAAGGCAGGGGCGTAAGGGCGAGATGTAAGGCACGATCCCGCCTGACGCCCTAGCCGCGCAAGACCCGTCCGGCCACCGCATCCAGCTTGGCCATCAGGACCGGGTCCCTTGCCTCTGGCGCTGTGATTATGGCCCCATCAAGACAGGTATCAATCGGTGAGGCGGCACGCGGACCGGTCAGGCCTGCCGCGAGGTACTGGACCGCATCGCGCGCCTTGGCCGAGTTATCCAACAGCACAGCCAAGATGTCGGCCACCTCGACGGGGGCAAACTCCTCGTGCCAGCCGTCATAATCGGTAATCATACCAACCGAAGCATAAGGCAACTCCGCCTCGCGCGCCAACTTGGCCTCCGGCATATTGGTCATGCCGATGATATCACAGCCCCAGGACCGATAGAGTTCGCTCTCCGCCCGGGTCGAGAACTGCGGCCCCTCCATGGCCAGATAGGTGCCGCCCTCGATCACCCGCGCACCTGCAGCTCTTGCGGCGGCGGCGGCGAGGCTGGACAGGCGTGGACAGGTGGGATGGGCCATGGAGACATGCGCCACCAAGCCTTGCCCAAAAAAGCTCTTGGCCCTGGCAAAGGTACGGTCAATAAACTGGTCGGCAATCACAAACGTGCCAGGGTTCAGGGCCTCGCGCAGGGAGCCGACCGCCGACAGGGACAAGACATCGGTGCAGCCAACCCGCTTGAGCGCATCAATATTGGCCCGGAAATTCAGGTCGGATGGTGGAATGCGGTGTCCTCGGCCATGACGCGGCAGAAAGACCAGCTTAACCTCGCCAATCTCGCCCATCAAAAGCTCGTCTGACGGATCACCCCAAGGGGTATCCACCTTGACCCAGCGCCGGTTCTTCAGGCCCTCGATCTCATAAAGACCAGAACCGCCAACAACACCTAATACCCAATTTGTCACGTCCAAATCCCCCCAAATAAAAGGCCCCGTCCGGTGAGGAACGAGGCCTTGAATTCATCGCTACGCACCAGGTCAGATGGCTAGTGCTTGACGTCTTTCCACACCCGCCGATAGCTTGCATAGAGCAGGCCGGCAAAAATGGCCAGATAGATCAAGACGGCAAAGCCGGTTTGCTTGCGCTCCTGGGCCTTGGGCTCAGCGGCCCAGTCGAGGAAGGCGACCACGTCCTTGGCCTGTTGCTCAAGCGTTGACTTGGTGCCGTCATCAAAGCTGACCTTGTCGGCAACGAGGGGCGGCGGCATGGCGATAAAACCGCCAACCGGCACCTTCTTCTTGTCGCCACTCCAAAAACCCGACAAATCCCCCGGCATATAGGGGTTGTAATACTTGCCAGCAGGCACATCCAGACCAACCGGGGCACTGTGATAGCCAACCAAGATCGAATAGATATAGCGCGGACCGCCTTCGCGGGCCTTAGTAATCACCGACAGGTCAGGCGGCAGGGCACCGCCATTGCCAGCGCGCGCCGCATACTCGTTCGGATAGGGATTGGGGAAGGCATCGGCAGGGGTGCCGGGACGCTGAATCACGTCGCCGGTCTCGGTATCAATGTCATTGACATTGTATTCCTTGGCGATCGCCTTGACGAAGGCATTGTCGTTCGGATTCTTGTACTTCTTGTCATAAAAGGGCCCACCGGGCTCGCCCAGATTGCGGAACCGCAACTGGTTCATCGAGTGGCAGGCCGAACAGACTTCCCGATAGACCTTATAGCCCCGTTGGATCTGGGCCTTGTCAAAAGTGCCGAACGGGCCGTCCGTGCTCAAGGACATTTCCTTGGGCTCTTCTTCGGTGGTCTTGGCATAGCTCGGCGCGGTGGCGGCAAAAAGCCCGACGACCGCTGCGATGGCGATGAGTTTGCGCAGCATCAGGCTCAACCCTTCTTCTCGGTCGCCGAAGCGCCGTTCAAAATCGATGCCGTAATCGAGTCCGGCTCTGGCAATGGCTTTTCCACCAGACCTAAGACCGGCATGACGATCAGGAAATAGGCGAAGTAATAGAAGGACGCGATCCGCGACAACCAGACAAAATTCATGCCGATCGGATCGCCGCTGGCGGTTTCGCCAACCTGGAACACCATCTTGTCTGGCAGTTCACCACCGCACCAGCCCAGAATCAGGCAGGTCAGGACGAACAGGAAGAAAAACACCCGCGCGGTCGGACGATAACGCAAGGACCGAACCTTGGAGGTATCCAGCCAAGGCAGGATGAACAGCACGCCAATCGCACCAAACATCAAGAGCGCGCCGCCCAACTTGTCCGGCACAGCGCGTAGGATGGCATAGAAGGGCAGGAAGTACCACTCTGGCACAATATGGGCTGGCGTCACCAAGGGGTTGGCGGGGATGTAATTGTCCGCATGGCCCAAGGCGTTTGGCATAAAGAACACAAATACCGAGAACAGGATCAGGAACAGGACCATGGCAAAGCCGTCCTTCACCGTCGCATAGGGGGTGAAGGGTACGGTGTCTTCCTTGGACTTGGGATCAATCCCGGTCGGATTGTTCTGACCTGTGACATGCAGTGCCCAGACGTGCAGGATAACCACACCGGCAATCATGAACGGCATCAGGAAGTGCAGCGAGAAGAACCGGTTCAGGGTGGGATTATCCACCGCAAAACCGCCCCACAGCCAGGTCGTGATGCTGTCGCCAATCACGGGGAAGGCCCCGAGCAGATTGGTGATCACCACGGCGCCGTGGAACGACATCTGACCCCAAGGCAGCACATAGCCCATAAAGGCAGTGGCCATCATCAACAGATAGATCACGCAGCCCAAGATCCACAAGACTTCGCGCGGGGCCTTATAGGACCCGTAATACAGGCCCCTGAACATGTGCATATAAACCGCAAACAGGAACATGGAGGCCCCGTTGGCGTGGACATAGCGGATCATCCAGCCATGGTTCACATCCCGCATGATGTGCTCGACGCTGTTAAACGCATGGTCCACATGCGGGACATAATGCATGGCCAGAATTATGCCGGTGACGATCTGAACCGCCAGGCAGAGGGATAGGATACCACCGAAAGTATACCAATAGTTCAGGTTCTTCGGGGTGGGATAATCCACAAAGCTGTCATAGCCCAGCCGAATGATCGGCAGGCGCGAATCCAGCCAGCGAGTGAAGCCGGTCTTCGGCTCGTAGGTCGAGTGTCCGCTCATCTGCGTATCAACCGATCTTTACCTTGGTGTCGGAAAGGAAGGCGTAGTCAGGCAACGCCAGGTTCGTTGGTGCCGGTCCCTTACGGATCCGGCCGGCCGTATCATAGTGCGAGCCGTGGCAAGGGCAGAACCAGCCGCCCCAATCCCCGCCGCCAAAAGTCGGCACACAGCCCAGATGGGTGCAGGACCCAATCAGGATCAGCCATTCGGCCTTGCCTGGCTTATGCCGGTCAGCGTCCTTGGCAGGGTCCTTCAGATCGGCTTGGTCGTCCTTGACGGCCCGCGCGATCTCGGCTGGGGTACGCTTACGGATAAACACCGGCTTGCCGCGCCACTTGATCGTGACCTCAGAGCCGTCGGCGACCTTTGATAAGTCGAACTCCAGCGAGGCCATGGCCAGCATGTCACCCGACGGGTTCATCTGATTGATCAGGGGCCAGGCTACAGAGCCAACAGCACCTACCGCAGCCGCCATAGCGGCTACATGAATAAAATCACGCCGGCTTGGATCTTCGCCAGCTGGGGTCGTTTCCACGACGGTCTCGGCCACCTCAATACCCTTCGATTTGGTCGGGCCCCTGCGCAAGACGCAACAACACCGATCCTCTACATTCTCAGTCGACCCAACTAGAGCCGTCTGTCACAACAAGCTAGGCTCAACTTGAGTTCAGACCCTTGCGGCGCATCGCCGCAATCACCCGACCCGCTCGAGTCGCCCCAAGACTTTAGCCTCTTATCTGGTTCCGATAGAATGCGCCTCGCACTTTTTCAACCCGACATTCCGCAAAACCTTGGTGCAGGCATCCGCCTATGTGCCTGTCTTGGGGTTAATCTGGACATAATCGAGCCCTGCGGCTTTCCGATTTCCGACAAAAACCTTGGACGCGTGGCTATGGACTACGGAAAACTCGCGCAAATTCAAAGGCATAATAGTTGGTCAGATTTTCAGGCCGCCCCAGAGCGTCAGCAAGGGCGTTTGATCATTCTCACGACGGCGGCCCAGACCGGCCTTTATGATTTTTCGTTTGAATCGGGCGACACCTTAATGCTGGGCCGCGAAAGTGCGGGCTTGCCGCCTGAGGTTCATGCCGCTGCAAATGCGCGCCTTAGTGTGCCCATGGTGGCTGGAGCGCGCTCCTTGAACGTGATTATCACCGGGGCCTTGGTGCTGGGCGAGGCGCTGCGGCAAACCGGCGGCTTCGCAAATTGCGCCAGCATGGCTTAAATGACTGCATCATGACCGACTCGCCCGATCTCGAAACCCGCAAGACCCTGGCCAAGGCCTGGTTTGAATCCCTGCGCGACCAGATTTGCGCGGCGTTTGAAGCCCTGGAGGATGC
>JBIIZD010000037.1:0-22911 GCA_044346445.1 Caulobacteraceae bacterium | reverse complement strand
GGCTACGGTCTATGGCATCATCAAGCAGGCCGATGGCTGGATTCATGTCGAGACGGGCCCTGGCAAGGGTGCGGCTTTTCGAATCTTTTTGCGGGTGCATGTGCCTTCGGTCGGGCTTGGTCTGGCCCCGGCCCCGGTGGCCAGGGTCAGGCCTGCCGCGCGCGATCTGTCTGGCGCGGGCCGTATCTTGTTTGTCGAGGACGAAGACGCGGTGCGCGGCGTCGCGGCCCGGTTATTGCGCGCACGCGGCTATGAGGTGATCGAGGCCTGCGACGGTGAGGAGGCCTTGGTGCTGGCCGAAGAATATGCCGGTAAGATCGATCTCTTGATCAGCGACGTCATCATGCCGGGCATTGATGGCCCAACCTTGTTGAAGCGGGCGCGCGAGTTTCTAGGCTCTGCCCCTGTCATGTTCATATCAGGTTATGCTGAGGCGGAGTTTTCCGACCTGCTTGAGGGCGAGACCGGCGTCACCTTCCTGCCCAAGCCCTTGGACATCAAGATACTGGCTGAGCGGGTAAAGCAGCAGCTTCAGGCCGGTTAAGCGGCCTATACGATCATAGTCACTGCCGTCTGCGGCAAAACCGTGTAGACACCCCCCAGAGTTTGGGCGCGGCGCGGGCCTTGCCCTTGAAAGGTGTTTTTGCATTCATGTCCCTGCGAGATTTTGGGCTCCTGATCCTGATTTGCTTGGTCTGGGCCATGAATACGGTGCTGAGCAAGGTCGTGATCACCCAGATGGGTGTGCCGCCCATGAGCTATGCCTTGGTGCGGTTTATCCTGGTGGCGGTATTGGTTTTGCCTTGGCTCCTGCCCATGCCAAGGCCGCGCTGGCGGTTATTGATCGTCGCCTTGCTGATGGGCGGCGGCAATTTTGTGCTCTTATTCATCGGACTGAAGACGGCCAGCCCTTCGGGCGCGGCAATTGTCAGCCAGTTGGGCGTGCCCATGACCACCTTGCTGTCCATGTTTATGCTCGGTGAGACCATTCGCTGGCGGCGCGGTATTGGCATCAGCCTGACCTTTGCCGGCGCCATGACTGTGGTCTGGGACCCGCATGGGGCGGCCCTGTCCTCTGGCCTGATGCTGATTGCTGCAGCAGCCTTTTTAGGCTCGCTGGGGGCGGTGATGATGAAACAGATGGAGGGCGTCAAGCCTTTGCAGTTTCAAGCCTGGGTCGGGGCATCGTCCATCCTGCCGCTTATGTTGCTCAGCGCCCTGTTCGAGCATGACCAGTTGGCGAGCATGAGCGCGGCGGGCCTGCCCTTTATGGGTGCCCTGGTGTTTTCGGCCCTGGTCGTCAGCGTTCTGGGCCATACGGCCTATTATGGCTTGATCCAGAAATATGAGGCCAATTTGATCGCGCCCCTGACCCTGATGACGCCGCTGTTCACCATTGGACTTGGCGTCGTCCTGACCCATGACCATTTTGACCTGCGCATGGGCATTGGCACAGCGATTGCGCTTGCAGGTGTCTTGATTATTGCGCTGAGGCCCAATCATGCGCTGTCTGTGGCCGAACTGTTTCGGAGCCGCCAATCATGACCGACCCGATTGCCGCGCCCTCGCCCAATTTTGATGCGCGCAAAGGTCCGCCGGACATGGTGGTCTTGCACTATACGGGCATGCAGACGGGGGCTGAGGCCTTGGCGAGGCTGTGTGATCCTGCGGCCAAGGTGTCTGCGCATTATCTGATCGAGGAAGACGGGCGCTTGTATAGCCTGGTTGCAGAGGCGCGGCGCGCCTGGCATGCCGGGGTGTCGTTCTGGAAGGGCGAGCGCGACATTAATGCGGTTTCGATTGGCATAGAACTGGTCAATCCAGGCCATGAATTTGGCTATCGCGCCTTTGCGGATGCGCAAATCGCCGCCCTGATCGGCTTGCTGGATGATATTCGCAGCCGCTGGGACATTCCAGACAGCCGCATTATTGGCCATAGCGATGTGGCACCGGATCGCAAACAAGATCCCGGAGAGCTTTTTCCGTGGCAGGCCTTGGCCGCAGCTGGCCATGGTGTTTGGGTTGAGCCAGCGCCTGCGCCGGGGGCACCCCTATCAATCGGTGACGAGGGGGCGGGGGTTTTTGCCCTCCAGGCAGGCCTGACCCGCCTTGGCTATGACCTTGCCCCAACCGGTCGGTTTGAAGCCGAAACGGCGGTCACGCTCAGCGCGTTTCAGCGTCATTGGCGACCTGAGCGGATAGACGGCATAGCGGATGGCGAGACCCGCGCGCGGCTTGTGCACCTATTGCGCGCCATAGCGATGCTTGAGGCTCAGCAATAGCCTTGACCGGGGCCGCTTGAGGCCTCATCTGTGCGGCGGATCAGACGGCCGGGCGGTCGCGGTCCTTGGCAACAAGGATCGAGGAAAGTCCGGGCTCCACGGTGAATAGGCGGCGGGTAACGCCCGCCGGGGGTGACCCTAGGGATAGCGCCACAGAAAGTATACCGCCCAGGCCTAGCGCCTGGGTAAGGGTGAAAGGGTGGGGTAAGAGCCCACCGCGGACCTGGCAACAGGGACGGCATGGCAAGCCCCGCCTGGAGCAAGACCGAATAGGGACGTTCAGCCCTGGCGCTTTTTTAAAGCGTGCGGGGCAGGGCTTCACCGGCCCGAGACGTCCGGGTAGGTCGCGAGAACCGTCCAGCAATGGCCGGTCCAGAGGAATGATCGTCGCGCTGCCCCTTGGGGCGGCGGTACAGAACCCGGCTTACAGGCCGTCTGATCCCACTTTTCAAGCCCTTATGGTTAACGAGGGCGCGGTGCGTATGCGCCGCGCCGCGCCGGTGTTTCTGGCGGTAATTTGCTTGTTTCTAACAAAAAACTGCTTTGAACCGCCCAAAATGTCAGTGAGTGTCATTGTGTCCCAATTTATCCCGTGTTAACCCCAGTTATGGCTAGAACTAGGCCATGGCTCTGGGGCGAGAGCCTTCGGGTGTGGCAGGGAAAAAAGGGACGGGCGCGGTGTTTCTCTCAACCTTCGAGAAACAGCTGGATTCAAAACGGCGCATTCTTGTGCCGCAGGAATTTCGTGCCTTTGCCACGCTTGCCGCGAGTGGCTTAAGCCCTCTTCAGGACCTTGATGGCGTCTATTGCTTCCCGGCTTTCGAAGCCGATTGTCTAGAGGCCGGCGGCGCGGTTTTGCTGGGCCGTTATACCAAGGTCATGGCCGAGCTGGATTATGGCGACCCATTAAGGCTGGCCTTGGAAACCTCGGTGCTGGGCGAAATGCGGCCCCTAGCCTTTGATACGGCTGGCCGCATCACCTTGCCGGAAGCCTTTTGTGAGATGTTTGGTCTGACCGACTGGGTCAGTATTGTTGGCCTGGGCGACCGGTTTCAGATCTGGTCCAAAGAGGCCTTTCAAGCGCACCGTGCCGCCCAGCGTCTGGCCGCCCGCGAAGGGCTTGTGGGTCTGCGCGCTCAGCAAAGGGCGGGCGGGCCGGGGTCCAATGGTTCGGGGCCGGGCGCATGATCGACGGCGCCGATCTTGCCCCTGCCCATATTCCGGTCCTGCTGGCCGAGGTGGTACTGGCCCTGCAACCTCAGCCAGGCCAGATCATGCTGGATGCGACCTTTGGGGCTGGCGGCTATAGCCGTGCCCTGCTTGATGCCGGGGTGAGGGTCATAGGTCTGGATCGCGACCCAAGCGCTGCGCGGTTTGCTGCGCCCCTGATCCAGACGGGCCGGTTTGAGCTGGTGCAGGCGCGGTTCTCGCAATTGGCCAGCGTATTGGCCGAGCGCGCGCAAGGGGCCTGCGACGGGGTGGTGTTCGATATTGGCGTCTCATCCATGCAGCTTGACGAGGCTGAACGCGGATTTTCCTTCATGCGTGATGGCCCGCTGGACATGCGCATGGGCAAGGATGGCCCGACGGCCGCTGATATTGTGAATTTTACGGAAGCGGCGGCCTTGTCCCGGATGTTTTGGGTCTATGGTGAGGAAAGGGCTGCGCGGCGGATCACGGCGTTTTTGGTCAGGCGGCGGGCGCAAACCCCGTTTGCGACGACGCTGGATCTTGCTGAAACGGTCGAGCGTGCCGTCGGTGGACGGCGGGGCGCGCCGACCCATCCGGCGACCAAGGTGTTTCAGGCCCTGCGCATTGTCGTCAATGAAGAACTGGCTGAGCTGGAGGCGGGTCTAGAGGCCGCTGAATCGGTTTTGAAGCCGGGCGGGCGTTTGGCGGTCGTGACCTTCCATTCGCTCGAAGATCGGATCGTCAAGGCCTTCTTTACCGAGCGCGCCGGCAGGTTGCCGGCCGGGTCGCGTCATCTGCCGCCGGTACAGCAGGCCAAGGCCCCGACCTTTGAGCTTGTGTTCAATGGGGCCAAGGCACCGTCCGATGCCGAACTGGCGATCAATCCGCGTTCTAGGTCGGCCAAGCTCCGGGCGGGTATCCGCACGCCTGCACCAGACTGGGGAGTAGCGGCATGAGCCATTATGGCCTCGATTCTCTTTCCGTTGTGTTTGAGCGCCGGGTGCGCGGGTTTCGGTTGGTTGAGGTCGTCGGACTTGGGGTGTTTCTGGTCCTGGCGCTCACGGTCTATCTGCTCAAGGCAGATGCTGGCCATGACCGGGCCGAGATTGCGCGGCTGGATCGCCAAATCCTGGCCGAGCAGACCAATATTCGAGTCCTGCGCGCTGAGGTGGCCCATCTGGAGCAGCCCGAGCGGGTCAGTCATTTGGCAGGCGGCTATCTTGGCTTTGCACCGATCAGTGCGCGCCAGGAAATCACACCTGAGGCCCTGTCCCAGGTCGCCATCCTCACCAGCCCCAAGGCCTTGCCGCAGCCGACTATCCCTGCTGTTGCACCAGAAGTGGGATCAGAGCATTGAGGCCCGCCGACCTTACAAATTATCGCCTTCCGCCCGCTTGGCGCTGGTTCAAGGCGTTTGTCTGGCGCGTTGAGCATGATTTTGAGCGCACCAAGGTATCTGGCCGGATTCAGGACGATATTCGCATCAGGGTCGCCATAGTCATAGCCTTGTTTGCGGCCATGTTCTTAATGCTGGGGATCGGTGCGATCAGGCTCGCCGTGTTTTCCAACACCACCGATGCAAGCCATGCTCTGGTCGCCTTGCCGGGCGCAAGGGCCGACCTTGTCGACCGCAATGGTGAAATGCTGGCAATCGATTTGCCGCATTTTGGCGTCTATATTGATCCGCGCCAGATTTGGGATACGTCCGAGACCCGGCGGGTTCTGGCCGTAGCCCTGCCGCAACTGGACATGGGTCGGCTGGGGCGGGCGCTGGAAGGTAATCGCCGCGAATTCCTGCTCGGCGCTCTGACGCCCGAGCAAAAAGCGCGCATTCAAGACCTAGGTTTGCCGGGCATATCGTTTGAAGAGGAAGCCGAGCGGGTCTATCCGCTGGGGGCCACAGCGGCGCACTTCATCGGCTTTTCAGGTCGGGGCGGCGCAGGTCTGTCGGGGGCCGAGTTGGCGCTTGACCGGACCGTGCGCAATGGCGCGGCTCAGCATCAGGCCATCCCGCTGGCGATTGACCTTCGTATCCAGTCTGCGCTTGAGGACGAGGTGCAAAAGGCAGCGCTTGAATTCCAAGCCAAGGGCGCGGTCGGGCTGGTGACCAATGTGCGTACGGGCGAAATATTGGGCATGGTCAGCTATCCCGATTATGACCCTAATCTGGCAAGTCGGACCTCGCCTGACCAATTGCGTAACCGCGCCGCAGCCCAGGTTTATGAGATGGGCTCCATCTTCAAGGTGTTCACCGTGGCGGCGGGTCTGGATTCCGGCGCAGCGACCTTGACCACCACATTTGATGCCACAACACCCCTTACGGTCGATGGTCAGACGATTCATGACTTTCACGCCGAAAACCGGGTCATGACGGTGTCGGACATCTTTCTGCACTCGTCCAATATCGGCACGTCGCGTCTGGCCCTGTCGATGGGGCCAAACACAATGCAGGACTATTTCCGCAAGTTTGGCCTGTTTTCAGCGGCCCCGATCGAGATGTCCGAGACGGCCAAGCCAATCCTGCCCCGGCGATGGACTGGAAATATTGTTGCCTCGACCTCGTTTGGTCATGCCATTTCGGTCAGCCCGCTGGCCATTGCCTCGGGTATGGGCGCGATCTTGAATGGCGGCACATTTATTCCCCTGACCATCCGCAAGCTGGAGCCCGGTGCCGTGCCCAGTGGCAGGCAGGTCGTGTCCCAGATCACCGCTCGCAGCATGCTGGACCTGATGCGCCTGAATGTCAGCAAGGGCACTGGCGGGCGCGCTGAAATGGCCGCGCCGGGCTATCGGATTGGTGGCAAGACCGGTTCTGCCGAGAAGATTATCAATGGGCGCTATGACCGCTCCAAGCTGGTTTCCACCTTTGCCGCTGTCTTCCCCACGGATGGGGCCTTGGCGGCGGATCGCTATTTTGTCCTGATCTTGCTTGATGAGCCCAAGGGCAATAAGGCCTCTTTTGGTTTTGCCACGGGGGGCTGGACGGCAGCCCCGGCGGCGGGACGGGTGATCGAGCGCATTGCGCCGATCTTGGGGGTTAAGCGCATACTGACGCCTGACCCTGTGGTGCCGGTGCCTGCCCCTGCGCCAGAGCATATGAATGGCGGCGAATTATGATTGCCCGCCCCTTGTCCAGCCTTGTCCAGTTGGAGCTTGCCCAAGACCCCTTGATTCATGCGGTCACCGCCGACAGCCGCAAGGCGGGGCCAGGAGTCTTATTTGCCGCCCTGCCGGGCACTCGGCTGGATGGTGCCAGCTTTATCCCGGCTGCGATTGCGGCGGGTGCGGCGGCGGTTCTTGGCGGGCAAGAGCTTGCCGATCAAGCCGTGCCGCTTGTCCGGGTGAACGATCCGCGCCGCGCCTATGCGCTTGCGGCCAGCGCGCTTTACGCGCGCCAGCCTAGTGTGTGCGTGGCGGTGACGGGCACCAATGGCAAGACCTCGGTAGCCACATTTTGCCGACAGATATTTGAGAGGCTTGGCCGCAAGGCTGCCAGCATGGGCACGCTGGGCGTAACCGCCTTGGGTCAGCAATTGACGCCGCCGGGCCTGACCACGCCCGATGCCGCGGATGTGGCCGAAATGATGGCCAGGCTTGCGGATATGGGCGTGACCCATATGGCGCTGGAGGCCTCGTCCCACGGGATTGACCAGCGCAGGCTTGATGGGGTGAGCCTTACCGCTGCGGCTTTCTTAAACCTGACCCAGGACCATCTGGACTATCATGGCGACATGGCCAGCTATGGCCGCGCTAAGCTCAGGCTGTTTGACACCTTGTTGCCGCGTGGTGGCACGGCGGTGCTGAATGCCGATAGTGACGCTTTTGCAAGCTTTGCCGCCGCCGCTGTTATGGCGGGCCAGACCGTGCTTTCGGTGGGTGAGCGGGGTCAGTCCCTGACCTTGAAATCGCGCCAGCTTCTGCCCTCAGGCCAGCGTCTGGTCGTGCAGCATGGCACAGGCGAAATGACGATTGATCTACCGCTGGCGGGTGCGTTTCAGGCGGCCAATGCTCTTGCCGCTGCGGGGCTTTGCATTGCGGCGGGTGAAGACCCTGAGGCGGTCTTGGCAGCCCTTAACCATTTACAAGGTGCGCCGGGCCGACTGCAAAGGGTGGGGACAGGTCCGTCTGGCGCCGAGGCCTATGTTGATTATGCCCATACCCCCGACGGGCTTCAGACCGTACTTGCGGCGCTTCGTCCCCATACCCAAGGGCGGCTGGTTGTGGTGTTTGGCGCGGGCGGTGATCGCGACCGGGGCAAGCGGCCGCAAATGGGCGAGATTGCTGCGCGACTGGCCGACCTGGCCATTGTTACAGACGATAATCCGCGTTCAGAAGATCCCGCCGCGATCCGCGCCGCGATTGTGGCCGCTGCCCCCGGCGCGCTGGACATAGGCGACCGCCGCGCGGCCATTGTCCATGCTGCCAGCCTTTTGCGTCAGGGTGATGTGCTGGTGGTGGCGGGTAAGGGGCATGAGCAGGGCCAGACCGTGGCCGGTGTGGTGCATCCGTTTGACGATGTGCGCGAAACCGCGATTGCGCTTGGGCTGGAGGTGGCACAATGAGCCGTCCCCTCTGGACCCGCGACGAGATTATTCAGGCAACAGGCGGCCAAGGTCTTGGCCCAGATTTTGCCGCGACCGGCCTTGCAATCGATACGCGCGAACTTGAAACGGGCGACCTGTTCATTGCCTTGGCCGGTTTGCGCGACGGTCATGATTTTATCGATCAGGCACGGAACAAGGGCGCGGCAGCGGCCCTGGTCAGCCAGCCGGTTATTGGACCTGCGGTTCAGGTGCCCGAGGTCTTGGCCGGGCTTGAACAGATGGGGGTCTATGCGCGCAAACGTGCCAGCGCCGCCCGGCGCGGCGCGATTACCGGCTCGGTTGGCAAGACCAGCCTGACCCAGGCCGTAGCGGCGGGTCTGGCCATGGCCGGGCATGGTCATGCCTCGGTCAAGTCTTTCAACAACCATATTGGCGTGCCGCTCACGCTTGCCCGTATGCCCGCCAATACCCAGAGGGCCGTGTTCGAGCTGGGCATGAACCATGCTGGCGAGATTGAGCCTCTAAGCCGCATGGTTGCGCCGCATGCGGTCTGCATAACCACGGTTGGGCCAGTCCATATCGAAAACTTTGCTGATGGTGAGGCGGGCGTTGCAAAGTCCAAGGCCGAAATCTTTGCCGGACTGGAGCCAGGCGGCACCGCAATCCTTAATGCCGATAATCACTGGTTTGAGATGCTGCGGGAGCGGGCCCATCGGGTTGGGGCGCGTGTGCTCAGCTTTGGCGCGGCGGACTCAAACCATGCGCAACTCGCCGATGTTCAGGCCAGCGGTTCTGGCTCGGTGGTGACGGCGGTCTTGAACGGCAAGACAGCCCGTTTCCCGATCCTACAAATGGGCAGTCATTGGGGCCATAATTGTCTTGCCGCCATACTCATGATGCAGGCCTTGGGTCTGGATCAGGACCTGGCCATTGCCGCCCTTGGTCAGTTCGAGCCGCTGGCCGGGCGCGGGGCCGAGCGTATGGTCAAGCTCGCGGACGGCCAGTTTTGCCTGATCGATGAAAGCTATAATGCCAATCCCGTCTCCATGGCAGCGGCGCTCAAGACGCTTGGCGCACGCCAGACGACCGGGCGAAGGATTGCGGTCTTAAGCGATATGCTCGAACTGGGTGATGCTGGCCCAGCCCTTCACGCCCAGGTTTCGCAAGCCATCACAGCGGCCAGGATCGACCGGGTGTATTGCTGTGGACCCTTGATGAAATCTCTGTGGCAGGCCCTAGAACCGGCTCAAAGAGGCGGCTACGCCCCCGATGCAGACGGCCTAGCTGGGATGGTAACCGAGGCGGTGGCACCGGGTGATCTGGTTATGGTCAAGGGCTCAAACGGATCAAAAGCCTCGCAGATAGCGAAGGCGCTGGTGAGCATGGATATCGGGGGGCGGGGCTAATGCTTTATCTACTTTATGAACGACTGGCGGAATACAAGACCCACATCCCCATCCTCAACCTGATGAAATATCTTACCTTTAGGACCGGAATGGCCGTGTTTACGGCCCAGATTATCGCCATTGCCATGGGCTCGCGTTTTATTCGCTGGATGCGGGCGCGCCAAGGCAAGGGCCAGCCGATCCGCACCGATGGCATTGCCCGGCACGTGGTTGAAAAGGCTGGCACCCCCACCATGGGCGGCTTTATGATCTTGGCCGGTGTGGTGGTCTCGACCCTACTTTGGGCCGATCTAAGCAATGTGCATGTCTGGGTGGTCTTGATGGTCACCAGCGGTTTTGGTCTGCTCGGCTTTTTGGACGACTATGCCAAGGTGACCAAGCAGACCACGGCGGGCGTCTCTAGCGGCATGAAGCTGATCTTTCAGTTCGCCCTGACCCTGGCCGCAGTGTTTATCCTGATCCGCTTTGGCGACCGGTCTATCGACGCGCCCGGGCTCTCGACCTCGGTGGCGTTTCCGATTTTAAAGCGGCTGCTGATTGACCTGGGCTGGTTCTATATGGCCTTTGCCGCCTTTGTTATTGTGGGGGCGTCTAATGCGGTGAACCTGACCGATGGCCTGGACGGACTGGCCATAGTGCCCGTCATGATCGCCTCGGCAGCCTTTGGCCTGATTGCCTATCTGGTCGGCAATTATGTGTTTGCCCAGTATTTGCAGCTGCATTTCGTACCCGGCGCTGGCGAGGTTGCGGTGTTCTGCGGGGCCATGATCGGGGCCGGTCTTGGCTTTTTGTGGTATAATGCCCCGCCTGCGAAAATCTTTATGGGCGATACAGGCTCCCTGGCTCTGGGCGGCGCGCTTGGCACCGTTGCCGTGGTGACCAAGCACGAGATTGTGCTGGCCATTATAGGTGGCCTGTTCGTGCTCGAAGCGGTTTCGGTCATGGTCCAGGTCGCCTCGTTCAAGCTGACGGGCAAGCGGGTGTTTCGTATGGCCCCGATCCATCATCATTTTGAAAAGCTCGGTTGGGCTGAATCGACTGTCGTGATCCGCTTTTGGATCATTAGCGTTGTGCTGGCCCTGATTGGGCTGGCCACCTTGAAACTCAGATAGGGGCCGCGCCGTGATCCCGGTCATTGGTTTTGAAGGCAAGTTGGTTGCGGTGTTTGGCCTAGGTCGTACCGGGCTAACCGCAGCACGCGCCCTTATGGCCGGGGGTGCGCGTGTGGCGCTTTGGGATGAAAAGCCAGCAGCCCGCGAGGCGGCCTTGGCCGAGGGTTTTGAGCTTGTGGACTTAACGGTGGCGGACTGGAGCCAGTTTGACGCCCTGATGCAGTCGCCGGGCGTGCCCTTGACCCATCCGCGTCCGCACTGGACCGTGGAAATGGCCAAGGCGGCAGGCGTAGAAATCCTTGGCGATATCGAGCTGTTCGCCCGCACGGTCAATGCCGCGCCCGAGCATAAGCGGCCAAAGATCGTCGCCATTACCGGCACCAATGGCAAGTCCACCACCACCGCCCTGATCGGGCATATCTGTGCCATGGCGGGCAAGGATACGCGGATTGGCGGCAATATTGGCGTCGGGGTTCTGGGTCTGGAAGACATGCATGGCGGCGCGGTCTATGTGCTGGAGGCCTCGTCCTATCAGCTGGACTTAACCTCCAGTCTCAAACCGACCGTATCGGTCCTGCTGAATATCACCCCCGACCATCTTGATCGCCATGGCGGCATGGACGGCTATGTTGCCGCCAAGCGCCGGATACTGCTCAATCAAGGCAAGGGCGATACGGCGGTGGTCGGGGTCGATGATGCCTGGTGCCAGCGAATCTGCACAGAGATCACGGCGGCCAATCGGCGCACAATTCGCCCAATATCGGCGGGTCGGTCTATGGGGCGCGGTGTCTATGTGCTGCAAGGGGTTCTCTATGACGGCACAGGCGAGCGGGTGGTCGAGGTGGCTGATCTGACCTTGGCCCGCTCCTTGCCCGGTCGCCACAACTGGCAAAACGCGGCGGCGGCCTATGCTGCGGTACGAGCCTTGGGACTATCGCAAGACGATGCCGCCCAGGGCCTAATGTCCTTTCCCGGCCTTGCCCACCGCATGGAGACGGTGGCGATTATTGGCGGTGTCAGGCTGGTCAATGACTCCAAGGCCACCAATGCCGACGCCGCGCGTCAGGCCTTGAGCAGCTATCCGCGCATGCACTGGATCTTGGGCGGCGTGCCAAAATCGGGCGGGATTGAGCCACTCAGCGACCTGTTTGACAAGGTCGCCAAGGCCTATCTGATCGGCGAGGCGACCGAGGCGTTTGCCAAGACCCTGGAGGGCAGGGTGCCTTATCTGCGCTGTGACAGTCTTGCCCACGCGACGGCAGCGGCCTTTGTCGATGCGGCGGCCGAGGCGATCAATGATAGGACAGAGGGCGTTGTGTTATTGTCACCGGCCTGTGCCTCTTTCGACCAGTTTGCCGATTTCGAGGTCAGGGGCGATGCCTTTCGCCAGGCTGTCCAGGGCTTGCTGGCGCTCGCTCCCAACGAGGCTGTGGCCTGAAGCGCATAGGACCTGTGTATGACCGCACCGAGCCAATACCACGCATTTTCCCGCGATGATCAATCGCCGCTGGCCAATTGGTGGTGGACGACGGATCGGTGGCTGATAGGGGCAACCGGCGTGCTGATCCTGGTCGGCGTGCTCTTGTCCTTTACCGCAAGCCCTGCGGCGGCGGGGCGGATGAATATCGGCGATCCGCTGCATTTTGCTGTGCGCCAGTCTGTGTTTGCCGCGCTAGGGGCCCTGATTGTGCTGGCCGTATCGACCCTGTCCCCGCGCGGGGTAAAGCGCACCTGTGCGATCATTTATCTGGTCGCCGTCGTAATCATGATTGCCTTGCCGTTTTTGGGACATTCGGCCAAGGGCGCGACCCGCTGGCTGCAACTGGGCGGGTTTTCGCTGCAACCGTCTGAACTGATGAAGCCAAGTCTGATTGTGTTGGCGGCCTGGATGTTTACCGAGGGTCAAAAGGGTCAGGGCGTTCCTGGCGTATCGATTGCCTTTGGCCTGCTGATCCTTTCGGCCATACTTTTGCTGATCCAGCCCGATGTCGGGCAGACGATCTTGATCACCACCGCTTTTGCCGCCGTGTTCTGGATCGCCGGAATGCCGCTAACCTGGATATTACTGGTCGCTCTTGTCGGCATACCCCTACTGGGCAGCACCTATTTCATCTTTGGCCATGTTGCCAGCCGTGTGGACCGTTTCCTCAATCCCGGCAGCGCCGATACCCATCAGGTGGACCGAGCCATGGAGGCTATTGCTAATGGTGGCTTGTTTGGTCGCGGTCCGGGCGAAGGCGTGATGAAGCGCCATGTGCCAGACCTGCATACCGACTTCATCTATTCGGTTGCAGCCGAGGAGTATGGGCTGATCTTTTCGCTCATCCTGATTGGGCTGTTTGCCTATATTGTTTTGCGCGGTCTTTTTAAGGCGATGAAGCTGTCGGACCCGTTTGAGCAGGCCGCAGCGGCGGGTCTGTTTGTGCTGTTGGGCGAGCAGGCGGTGATCAATGTCGCGGTGAATTTGAACCTTATCCCGACCAAGGGCATGACCTTGCCCTTCCTATCCTATGGCGGCTCTAGCATGTTTGGCATGGCCTTGACGCTTGGCCTGGCCCTGGCCTTGACCCGGCGCAGGCCAGGGGCCTATGCCCAGTCCGAACCCCATGGTCATAGAAGCCCCCCCGGATGAGAAAAATCGTCATTATTGCTGCTGGAGGAACCGGTGGCCACATGTTTCCAGCCCAGGCCTTGGCCGAGGTTTTGAACGGGCGCGGCTGGCGGGTGGTGCTGGCTACAGATGAGCGTGGCGCGGTCTATGCCCACGATTTTCCAGCGGAAAAGCGCATTGCCCTATCTGCCGCCACCTATCGCCCCGGCGATCCGGTTGGCATGGCGCGGGCCGGGGTCAGCGTCTTGCAGGGCGTCTTGCAGGCCAGGGCAGCGCTTAGGGTGATAGAGCCAGCGATCGTGGTTGGCTTTGGCGGCTATCCGTCCTTGCCGGCCCTGCTTGCGGCGCTTTGGACCAAGCGGCCCGCCATGATCCATGAGCAAAACGCTGTGCTTGGCCGGGTCAACCGCTTTTTGGCCCCGCGCGTCCAGGCCATAGCCAGCGCCTTTCCCACGCTGGAAAAGGCCGCGCCCGCCGTTCAGGCACGGGCCGTGGTGGTCGGCAATCCGGTTCGCCCTGAAATTCGCGATCTGGCGGCTAGGCCCTATTCGGCGCCAGAGGGCGAGATCCACCTGCTGGTAACGGGCGGCAGTCAGGGCGCGCGGCTCTTGTCCGAACTGATCCCGGCGGCGATCCTGCGCTTGCCCGAGGCCTTAAGGGTCCGGCTCAATGTGCAGCAGCAAACCCGCCCGGAATCCATGGATCAGGCGCGCCAAGCCTATGCCAATGCTCTGGTCAATGCCGAGATTGCGCCCTTTTTCCGGGACATGGCCGGACGACTGGCCAGGGCGCATCTGGTGATTGGCCGGGCTGGGGCCTCGACCGTGAGCGAGCTGGCCGTAGCGGGCAAGCCCTCCATCCTGATCCCGTTAAAAATCGCCATGGATGACCATCAGGCCTTTAATGCCAAGCTTTTGAGCGATGTCGGCGCGGCCTTGGTCTTGGCCGAGGATGATCTGACCGTCGATGTCATGGCCGAGGCCTTGCAGGGTCTATTGAGCGATCCGGCCGCCTTGAGCCGTATGGCCAAGGCCGCCCATGGCGTGGCCCTGCCCGACGCCGCCGCGCGGCTGGCCGATCTGGTCGAACAGACGGCGGGTGGCGTATCGCCGGCCTAAAAGATTAAGATTTTGATCAATTGGCCCGACAGCAGTTTGACCGCGGGCACAAATCATTTACCGATGGAAACCATGAACAGTCGCCCCGTCCCCTTCGCCCTTGGTCCCGTGCATTTTATTGGCATAGGGGGCATAGGCATGAGCGGCATTGCCGAGATCATGCTGCGGATTGGCTATGTGGTCCAGGGCTCGGATGCCAAGGCCAGCGCCAATACCGAGCGGCTGGAAAAGCTGGGGGCCACGATTTTTATCGGCCATGATGCGGCCCATGTCGAGGGCGCTTCGGCTGTGGTCTATTCGACGGCGGTCAAGGCGGATAATCCTGAAATGGTGGCGGGCCGGGCCAAGCGTCTGCCTCTGGTGCGGCGGGCCGAAATGCTGGCTGAACTGATGCGCTTGCAGTTCTCGGTCGCGGTCGGCGGCACCCACGGCAAGACCACCACCACCTCCATGATTGCAGCACTTTTGGATGCGGGCGGGCTGGACCCCACCGTGGTCAATGGCGGCATAATCAATGCCTATGGCACCAATGCCAAGGTTGGCGAGGGCGACTGGATCGTGGTCGAGGCCGATGAGAGCGACGGCACCTTCCTAAAGCTGAAATCCACCGTCGCGGTGGTGACCAATATTGATCCAGAACACCTTGATCATTACGGCGATTTTGATGCGGTCAAAAAGGCGTTTAAGGACTTTGTCGAGAACATACCCTTTTATGGCTTTGCTGCGATCTGTCTGGATCACCCAGAGGTTCAGGCCTTGGCGGCCAAGGTCGAAAACCGCAGGCTTGTCACCTATGGCGTCAATCCTCAGGCCGAGGTGCGGGCAACAAATGTCACCATGGGCCCGGAAGGCGCTAGGTTTGATGTCAAGTTCTCGCCCAGCGATGGGGAAGTGACCAGCCTGATCGACCTGCATCTGCCCATGGCCGGTGATCATAATGTTGCCAATGCCCTGGCCGCCATTGCCGTGGCGCGGGAATTGGGCGTGTCTGATAAGGCGATCCGCGCGGGTCTGACTGGTTTTGGCGGGGTCAAGCGGCGCTTTACCACCACGGGCGTGGCCAAGGGCGTGCGGGTGATTGACGATTACGGCCACCATCCGGTCGAGATCTCGTCCGTGCTCAAGGCCGCCCGCGCCGTCAGTCTGGGTAAGGTTGTGGCTGTGGTTCAGCCGCACCGCTATACGCGGCTACGCGATCTGTTTGCCGATTTTTGTAGCTGTTTTAACGATGCCGATGTGGTGATTGTTGCCGATGTCTATACGGCAGGCGAAGCGCCTATTGCCGGGTTTGACCGCGACGCCCTGGTCGAGGGCCTGAGCCGCTATGGCCACCGTAAGGTCTTGGCCCTGAGCGGTCCCGAAGACCTGGCCGGGCTGGTGGCCAAGGAGACGGTACCCGGCGATCTGGTGGTCCTGCTGGGTGCAGGGGATATTACCGGCTGGGCCTATGCCCTGCCCGGACAATTGGAAGCCTTGGCATGAGCCGTGATCATGGCCTGGCGTGATCATCTGCCCGCTGTGCGCGGACGACTGGCCCTGAACGAGCCCTTGGCACCCTTTACCTGGCTAAGGGTCGGCGGTCCGGTCGATGTCTTGTTCCTGCCTGAAGATGTCGAGGACCTGGCCAATTTTCTCAAAGGGCTTGATCCGAATGTGCCCGTCATGGCCATAGGGGTGGGGTCCAATCTGCTGGTCCGTGATGGCGGGGTCGATGGGGTTGTGATCCGGCTTGGCAAGGGGTTTGCCAGGATCGAGCCGCGCCCTGACCATCAGATCTATGCCGGTGCGGGCGCACTGGATGCGAGCCTTGCCAAGGCTGCGGCCCAGGCCGGTCTTGCCGGTCTTGAGTTTTTTTGTGGCGTGCCCGGGGCTATCGGCGGGGCCTGTATGATGAATGCGGGCTGCTATGGGGCCGAGACCAAGGACGTGCTGGTCCAGGCCTATGCCCTGACCCGGGCTGGTGAGGCTGTGACCCTGAGCAATCAGGAAATGGGGTTTTCCTATCGCCGCAGCGCCGCAGCCGCAGGCGGCGAACTGATCTTTACGGGGGCCTTGTTTCAAGGCACACCCGACACGCCGCAAGCCGTCACCGAACGCATGAACGCGATCACGCAAAGGCGCGAGCAAACCCAGCCGATCCGCGAAAAGACCGGCGGCTCAACTTTCAAAAATCCAGAGGGCCACAGCGCCTGGCAACTGGTCGATCAGGCCGGATGGCGCGGCAAGCCCTTTGGCGGGGCGATGTTTTCGCCCCTGCATGCTAATTTTCTGATCAATACCGGCTCAGCGCGCGCCGCGGATCTGGAAGGCTTGGGTGAGGCTGTGCGGGCACAGGTGCTGGCACAGTCGGGAATCTCGTTAGACTGGGAAATCAAACGTATTGGCCGCCCCGGCCTGCCGTCATGAATGGAGCCACGGCCATGTTGCAAAAGTCCTTTGTGTTCGCCCTTGGCTTAATCCTGGCCGCACCCTTGGCGCATGCCGACGATGCGCCGTTTGCCAAGCAAGAACTTGTGGCGGCACAGTTGCGCGACACCGCGCTCAAGGGCTCTGGCGCCTATGACATAGTCGAATCCCTGACCACCGAGATTGGTGCGCGCCCGGCTGGAAGTCCGGCCCTGCTGAGGGCCGCCGACTGGGGCGTGGCGCGGATGAAGGCGATGGGTTATGACAAGGTCACGGTCGAACGCTTTATGGTCCCAGGCTGGAAGCGCGGCCTCGAAACCGCTGAAGTCACCGCGCCCTATCCGCAAAAACTCGTGATTACCGCCCTTGGCGGATCGGTGGCGACGGCGGCGACCGGTCTTAGCGCGCCGATCGTGCTGTTTAAACGCTATGACGAGCTCTTGGCCCAGGCCCCCGGGTCCTTGACCGGCAAGATTGTCGTGGTGACCGAGCGGATTATCCGCGCTCAAGACGGCGCTGGCTATGGTGCGGGTTATCGAATTCGGGGCGCCGGGCCTTCTGAGGCGGCCAAGCGCGGCGCAGTGGGTTATATGCTTCGCTCCTTGGGCACAGACAGCCACCGCGTGCCGCATACAGGCACCATGGTTTATGACCCGGCTGCGCCCAAAATCCCAGCGGCGGCCCTGTCCAATCCCGATGCCGATCTGTTGGAGCGCATGATGAGGCGCGGCGTGCCCGTGACGGTCAAGATGGTGCTGACCCCGACCCTTGGCCCCGATCTTGAGGCCCGAACCGTGGTTGGCGAGATTACGGGCCGCGAAGCGCCGCAAGAGGTGGTGGTGATTGGCGGCCACCTGGATTCTTGGGACCTTGGCACAGGCGCAATTGATGATGGCGCGGGTGTGGCGATCACCATGGCAGCGGGCAAGCTCATTTTGGACCAGCCGGTTCGGCCACGCCGCACCGTGCGGGTCGTGCTGTGGGGGGCTGAAGAAATCGGCAAGGCCGCGGCGGCCTTTGCCAAGGTCCATGGGGCCGAGGTCGCAAACCATATCATAGGCAGTGAAAGCGATTTTGGCGCCGGGCCGGTTTTAAAAATCAGCCTGCCCAAGACCAAGGGCGGCGAGGGTTTTTCTGAGGCCCTGATGCGCGTCCTTGGGCCAGCGGGCGTGGTCTATGACCGTCAAGACGCGGTGGATGGCGGGGCCGATATCGAGGAAATGGCAGACCTTGGCATGCCCGTCGCCAGCTTGCGTCAAAACGGTCTGGACTATTTCGACTGGCACCATACGCCTGATGATACCCTCGATAAGGTCAAGGCCAGTGATCTGGACCAGAATGTTGCGGTCTGGTCTGCCTTTACCTGGATGGTCGCCGACAGCGCCGCCAATTTCCGTGCCCCGGCCAAATGACACTGAAACCTTGCCTATTGGAGCCAAGCTTATGAGCCTTCCCCTGTCTGGGCGACACATTGCCGTGCTGATGGGAGGTTTGTCGTCGGAGCGCGAAGTCTCGCTGGTGTCGGGGCGGGAATGTAGCGATGCGCTGGCGCGCTTGGGGGCCAAGGTGACGGCGGTTGATGCCGGGCGGGATGTGGCCCAGGTCCTGACCGGCCTGAAGCCAGATCTGGTATTTAACGCCCTGCACGGCGCCTGGGGCGAGGATGGATGCGTGCAAGGCGTGCTGGAAACCTTGGGCCTTAAATATACCCATTCAGGCGTTTTGGCCTCAGCCTTGGCCATGGATAAGGCCAAGGCCAAGGCGGTCTTGGCGGCGGCGGGCGTTACCGTGCCCGGCGGCGGGCTCTTTAACCGGTTTGACGTGGCCAAGGCCCATGTCTTAGCCCCGCCCTATGTGGTCAAGCCCAATGCCGAGGGCTCGTCTGTTGGGGTGTTTCTGGTCTTTGAGGGGGCCAATAGTCCGCCCCAGGCGGTGATCGCGCCCGACTGGCATTATGGCGAAGAGGTCATGGTTGAGCCCTATATTACCGGGCAGGAGTTGGCGGTGGCAGTGATGGGCGAGCGGGCCTTAACCGTAACGGATATTATTTCAAATACCGGCTTTTATGACTATGACGCCAAATACAGTCAGGGCGGTTCGACCCACAAGGTGCCAGCCCTTATGCCGCAAGTGGTTTTTGATCGCGCCCTGCGCATGGCCGAGCGCGCCCACAAGGCTCTGGGCTGCAAGGGTCTGACCCGCAGTGATTTTCGTTATGACAAAGTTAACGATCTTTTGGTCTTACTAGAGGTTAATACCCAGCCTGGCATGACCCCGACCTCGCTAGCGCCTGAGCAGGCGGCCTATATGGGTATTGAGTTTGACGATTTGATCTTGTGGATGGTGGAGCAGGTTGATGGCGACGGGCGTTCGGGAGGGGCAGGGCCGCACGCTGATCGCTAGTCCCAAGCCCAAGGCCGCCTCGTCCTCGTCCCGGTCCGGGCCCAAGGGGGCAGCAGCCAAGCCAAAGGGGTTTGGCAAGCTGGCTGCGGCGAGAAACACCAATATTACAGCCGGCCCAGCCCTTGGCATTGCGCTGGGCGTGGTGGGTCTGGTGGCCCTGATCGTTGCCGTTACCGGGGACCGGCCGCAAAAAATGGGGCAGGCCGTTTCTGCGGGCTTTATCAACCAAACCGCCGCCTGGGGTTACAAGGTTCAGCATATTCAGATCGTCGGGGCCTCGGCCTCGTCGCAAAAGGACATATTGCGAGCCAGCACCCTGCAAGCTGGACTGCCCATTCTGGGCCTTGATCTGGCCGCTGTGCGGGCATCGGTTGAGCAGGTCGGCTGGGTCAGCCAGGTCAAGGTCGCGCGGCTCTTGCCAGATACGGTCCTGATCTCGGTGGTTGAACGGCCAAGGCTGGCCGTCTGGCAGCACCAGGGCATTAACCGCGTCATTGATGCCCAGGGCAGGGTTATCATGGAGGCCAATGCCGCCGGATTTGGCGGGCTGCCGCTGGTGGTCGGCGAAGGTGCTGATCTGGCCGCGCCAAGCCTTGTGCCCTTGATCCTGTCTCGGCCCAGACTGGCCAGTCGTCTGGAAGCCATGGTGCGGGTGGATCGGCGGCGCTGGGATTTGAAACTGAAAGACGGCAGTCTTGTGCAATTGCCAGCCACGGGCGAGGCGCAGGCCTTGGCGCAATTGGACCGGTTGGACAAGAGTTCGAGATTGCTGGAATTGGGATTGGCGCGGCTGGACCTAAGGGATCCGACCATGCTTGTGGTTAGGCCGCGCTATGCCGGGGGCAGTTATACGTCGCCGGGCACGCCAGAATAATACGGGGCAGGAAATCGACAGAATGTCGCGACTAGAGGATCGCCGTCAGGCAAAGGAAGGGCTCAAAGCCCTCAGCAACCGTCAAGCCGTGATCTCGGCGGTTGATATTGGTGCGTCGAAAGTGACCTGCTTTATCATGAAGGCCGATGGCATCCGGCGCGAGCAGCGCACGCTTCAGACCATTGGGGTTGGCCATGTGCAGTCTCGCGGCGTCCGCGCCGGCTCGATTGTCAATCTCGATGAGGCGACCCAGTCCATAGCCCAGGCCGTTGAGCGGGCCGAGACCATGGCGGGCTTGAGTATTCAGGGCGTCACGGTAACCACGTCTGGCGGCCAATTGGCGAGCCACCGCATCCGCACCCAGGTGTCCTTGGGCGCGCGTCAAATTTCCGACAATGACCTGTCGCGCGCGATCAATGCGGCGCTGGGTCAGGTGCGGTTTCAGGGTCGCCGACCGATCCACCTATTGCCCATCGCCTGGTCGGTGGACAGCTTGCGCAGCATTCGCGATCCGCGCCTGATGACGGGCCGGATCCTGGGGCTGGAGCTTTTGGTCGTCACGATTGATGAAACCGCCTTCCAGATCTTAAGCCACTGTATAGAGCGGGCGCATCTTCAGTTTGAAGGCATTGTCGCCGCACCGTTCGCGACGGCCTTGGCGGCGCTGGAAGAAGATGAGATGAATCTGGGCTGCGTCTGTATTGATATGGGCGGTGGCTCAACCTCTGTGGCGGTCTTTGCGCAAGGCTCTTTGGTGCATGTCGATTCCCTAGCGGTGGGCGGGGGGCATGTGACCAATGATATTGCCCGTGGCCTATCGACCTCGATTGCCGGGGCCGAACGCATCAAGACCCTGCATGGCTCGGCGATTGCCAGCGCCAATGAAGACCGCGAAATGATCGAGGCACCGCCGCGCGGCGATGATCCGGGTGCTGGGCCTGTGGTTGCGCCTCGCTCCATGCTCAAGGGCATTATTGCGCCGCGTGTTGAGGAAACCTTGGAGCTTTTGCGCGAGCGTCTCAAGGCAGCGGATATTGTGATTGAGCCAGGGGCCGGAATTGTGCTGACCGGCGGGGCCAGCCAATTGGCTGGTGTAAGAGAAGTTGCGGTGCGCATATTCGACCGACCCGTGCGTCTGGGCCGTCCGCGCCGTGTCCCGCATTTGGCCGATTCCGCCTCAGGTCCAGCCTTTTGTGCGGCGGCTGGGGTTCTGCACCGGGCGGCATTTGGCCCGCGCGAAGCGGTGTCGGGCCGCGCTCTCGCGGGCGTGCAAAAAGGCACACGCGCCATTGACCCATCGGCGGGCAATCTGACCAAGATTGCCGCATGGTTGCGAGATAATCTTTAGGTTAATACCCGCCACAATCGCGCCGTTCACAAATGTTTGACAGCGGCCCTAACTCACGGCAAAAATTGATCAAATGCCTAGGCTAATGGGCGACTCAGAATATTAAGTTAATAGTATGTTAAGGGCTTTCGACGACTACTCAGATTGGTCCAACAATATTTCCCGTCGGTCAGGGCTGCGGGGTTGGTGAAAGAAGGTTTGGCTTTATGGCTATCCAATTATCTGCTCCTCGGTCAACAGAGCTAAAGCCGCGTATTGTCGTGTTCGGCATAGGCGGCGCGGGCGGCAATGCGGTCAATAATATGATCGAGGCGGGCCTTGAGGGTGTTGAGTTTGTGGTGGCCAATACCGATGCTCAGCAATTGGCCTTCTCGAAAACGGAACGCCGCATTCAGCTTGGCGCAGAACTGACCCAAGGTCTTGGCGCGGGTGCGCATCCAGAGATTGGCATGTCGGCGGCCGAAGAGTCCTTTCCCGAAATCGCCGAGCACCTGGACGGTGCCCATATGGTGTTCATCACGGCGGGCATGGGCGGGGGCACGGGCACGGGCGCTGCGCCGATTATTGCAAGATATGCGCGTGAGCGGGGTATATTGACTGTGGGCGTGGTGACCAAGCCCTTCCAGTTTGAAGGCCGCCACAGGATGCGCATGGCCGATGCCGGGGTCGCAGAGCTGCAACGCCATGTCGATACCTTGATTGTCATTCCAAACCAGAACCTGTTTCGCATCGCAAATGAGCGCACCACCTTTGCCGAGGCCTTTGGCATGGCAGACCAGGTGCTGCATTCGGGCGTGCGCTCCATTACCGACCTGATGGTGCTGCCAGGCCTGATCAATCTCGATTTTGCCGATGTGCGCACGGTCATGACCGAGATGGGCAAGGCCATGATGGGTACGGGCGAGGCCTCTGGCGAAGATCGGGCCATGAAGGCCGCCCAGAACGCGATTGCCAATCCCTTGCTGGACGAGGTCTCGCTCAAGGGGGCCAAGGCTGTTCTGGTCAATGTCACCGGCGGCATGGATATGACCTTGCTGGAGGTTGATGAGGCCGCCAACGCGATTTCCGATCAGGTCGATCCTGAAGCCAATATCATTTTCGGGGCCGCATTTGATTCCTCGATAGAGGGCCGCATCAGGGTTTCTGTGGTGGCTACCGGCATGGACGGCGCCTCGATTGCCGCTATTGAGCCCAAGATAAGCCGCAGCGCGCCGCAAGCTGAGCCTGTGCGCTTTGTTGCGCCAGAGCCAATGCCTGCGCCTGCGCCCGCAATCGCTCCAGAACCCTTGTTCACGGGATACTCCGTGCCGGTTGATGCCGACAAGGGCGGGCAACACTTCACCCAAGTCACTGCCGATCTTGACCGCGAGCAGGACCTGTTCAGCCAAGCCCTTGCGGCAAAGGCCCCGCCCGTCGACAGCCTAGAGCTTGTCAAGGAGGAAGATCAGTTTGCCCAGGAGCCTGTCGCGCCAGCGCCCGCTTCCTTGGCGCCGATTTCCAGCGGGCTAGGCAGCCGTGGGCGGTCTGATCAGGGTGATGGTGGCGGAGGCTTTGATGCGCGGTCTGGAGGCGCGCAGCCTGCCTTGGCAAAACCTGGCTGGCGCGGTCTGTTTGGT
>JBIIZD010000036.1:0-23130 GCA_044346445.1 Caulobacteraceae bacterium | reverse complement strand
AAAGGCCCACGCTATTCTTGCGCCGCCGCCGTTTGCAGTGTAAGCCTCCAAGCCGAATTTTTGACTTCCAATTCAGTCTGTAAACTAGGAGACCTGCCATGGGCTATCGCGTGGCTGTAGTTGGTGCCACCGGCAATGTTGGCCGGGAAATGATGCATATTCTGGAGGAGCTTGAATTTCCTCTGGACGAGATTCACGCGGTTGCTTCGCGCCGGTCGATTGGCGCTGATGTGGCCTATGCGGACCGAACCTTGAAATGCCAGGCCCTAGACCAGTTTGATTTTTCCAGCGTTGACATTGTGCTGATGTCGGCCGGCGGCGCTGTGTCCAAGGAATGGTCGGAAAAGATTGGCCAGGCCGGGCCGGTCGTGATCGATAATTCCTCGGCCTGGCGCATGCATCCGGACGTGCCGCTGATTGTGCCAGAAGTGAATCCCGATGCGATCGAGGGCTTTCGCAAGAAGAATATTATTGCCAATCCCAACTGCTCGACCGCCCAGATGGTTGTGGCGCTCAAGCCCTTGCATGACGAGGCCAAGATCAAGCGGGTTATTGTCTCGACCTATCAGTCGGTATCGGGTGCGGGCAAGGAGGGCATGGACGAGCTTTGGGCCCAGACCAAGGGCGTGTTTGTGCTCGGCTCACCACCGCCGAAAAAGTTCACCAAGCAGATCGCCTTTAATGTGATCCCGCACATTGATTCCTTCCTCGCCGATGGCTCGACCAAGGAGGAGCAAAAAATGGTCGAGGAAACGCACAAGATGCTGGACCCCAATATCCAGGTCACTGCCACCTGCGTGCGGGTGCCTGTGTTTGTGGGCCATTCGGAATCGGTCAATATCGAGTTTGAGTCCGCTATGGACGAGGATGATGCCCGCGAAATCTTGCGCGATGCGCCCGGCGTGGTGGTGCTCGATAAGCGCGAGGATGGCGGCTATATGACCCCGGTCGAATGTGTCGGCGAATTTGGCGTCTATGTCAGCCGTATCCGCAAGGACCCGACCGTCAAGCATGGTCTGAATATGTGGGTGGTGTCCGATAATCTGCGCAAGGGTGCTGCGCTGAATGCGGTCCAGATCGCGCAATTACTCGATCAGCGAAACCTGCTCGACCGTTCCTAGTGCCAGACCCGATCTCTGCTGCGGAGTCCCGCGCCGCGACCTTGTCAGCGATTGGTTGTTTCTTGATGTGGGGGCTAATGCCCCTGATGTTTCAGGCCATGGGCCGTGCCGGGATTTCCCCGGGCGAACTGACCGGTCACCGCGCGCTCTGGTCCGTCTTCTGGGCCGGGGCCCTGGTCTTGGTGGCCCGTCAGGGCACCCAGGTGATGCAGATCCTGCGCCAGCCCAAGACGCTTGGCCTATTGAGTCTGTCGGCCCTATTGATCGGTAGCAATTGGCTGATCTTTTTGATCGCGGTCAATCATGGCCATACGCTGGAGGCCAGTCTGGGTTATTATATCAATCCGCTGCTGAACATGCTGGCTGGAACCTTGCTGTTTCGCGAGCGCATTTCGCGGCTTGGTATGGTCGCGATTGGTCTGGCCGTGCTTGGGGTGATTTTTCAGACCCTGGCGCTTGGCCATCCGCCGGTCATGTCGCTGGCCCTGGCCCTGACCTTTTGCTTTTACAGTGTCATCCGCAAGCAGGTTGCCGCCGATGCCCAGAGCGGCCTGTTCATCGAATGTCTGGTCTTGACCGTGCCGGGCGCGGCCTATGTCGCTTGGCTGGAAATGCATGGCCAAGGACACATGACGACAAGCCTTAGTGATCTTAGCCTGCTCTTATTGTTAGGCCCCTCGACCGTGGCCCCGCTGGCGGCGTTTGCCTGGTCAGCCCGGCGCATACCGCTTTCGACCTTGTCCTTTATTCAGTTCATCGGCCCGACCGTGCAATTTGGCATTGGTCTGGCCAATGGCGAGCCCTTTACCAATCTCAGGGCCATCTCGTTTGGGTTTATCTGGTCGGGCGTGATTGTGTTTGCCTATGGGGCCTGGCGCAAGACCAGACCCCTAGACCGCACAATGGCCTAGGCGGGCAGGATCGGCCCGACCCCGCCGCCCTCGGCTGGGCGCACGACCCAGCTCTTGAGGGTTTTTACATCAAAGGTCTGGCTGACAACCGTGCTGACCGCAATCAGATCGGCGCGCGCCTCCTGACGGCTCAGGGTCAAGAGCACAAAGCCCTTGGCCGCCTGGTCGGTAAACAGGACTTCGGGATTTCGCTCTTCATAGGCCCGGTCGAGGGGCAGGCCCTTGAGCAGGTCACCATAGCCTGGGCTGGTAATACCGGTAGTGCCAAATTCAGCCGCGACCCTAACCTTGCCCGACTGGTCAAACAGCTCATTGACCCAAAAGGCATGACTGTCACCCGACAGCACAATCGGGTGGGCCTTGGCCGCCTTAAAGGCGTCATAGACCCGCTCACGCGCCGCAGGATAACCGTCCCAGCTGTCCAGATTATACGGGATGTCGAGGCGATAACGCGCGCCCGATTGAGCCATGCGCGCCTGATAGGCTTCGGGCAACCGCGCCAAGGCTGCAGCCCAGGCCTCCGGCCCCATCACGCTTTGCAGGTCTGGCCCCTGGATCTTGGCCATGACCACCTGATTGCCTAGAACCTGCCAGGTCTGGCCCGCCTTGACCGATTGATCCAGTTGCTGGCCAAGCCAGGCCTCTTGCGCCGGGCCGATCAATTGGCGGGCAGGATCTTCGCGCCGGGCCTTGAGCCGGGCAAGGTCGGGCACCGGCTTGCCATCGGGTCCGGCCACCATCAAATCGTCCTCAAAGCTCAATTGCTTATCGCGCGCGGTCAGCCGGGTCTCGGTCATGATCAGGCTGGCGACATCACCAAACGCAAAGCTGCGATTGATCGCCTCCATGGAGTGGCCTTGGCCCGGATCGCGGATCGGCATCCATTCGAAATACGCCTTCAAGGCCGCCGCCTTACGGGTCGCCCAATCGCCTTCGGTCGCGGGTTGATGGTTTTCCGCGCCGCTCAGCCAGCTATCATTGGTCGTCTCATGATCGTCCCAGACCACGATCCAGGGCGCGCGCGCATGCGCCGCTTGCAGGTCCTTATCGGACTTATAGTCCGCATGCCGCACCCTGTAGTCAGCCAGGCTGATGATCTCGTGATCGGGCTTTGGCAGTCGGCCAAGCTTGGCACCGATACTGATGCCATAATCACCCGGGGCAGAGCCATATTCATAAATATAGTCGCCCAGATGCAGGACGACATCGACCCGTTCCAGCCGCGCAATGGCGGCATAGGCATTGAAGAAACCTGCCGGATAGAGCGAGCAGCTGGCCACGGCCATGACCACATCCTTGACCGCACCGACCGGCAAGGTGCGCGTGCGCCCGACCGGCGAGGTCACGCCCTGACAGATAAACCGGTAAAAATAAGCCTGGCCCGGCTTAAGCCCGGTAACATCGACCTTGATGGTATGGTCGCGTGCTGCGTCCGCTGAGGCCTGGCCCTTGGCGACTAGGGTTTTGAAACTGGCCTCCTCGGCCATTTGCCACTGAACCGGAAGGCTGACTGACCCGGCACCGGAGACCCGGCTCCAGATGACCACCCGGTCACTCAAGGGATCGCCGCTGGCGACCCCATGGGCAAAGCTTGGCTGGACAGAGGGTGCGGCCTCAACCACCGCCGGGGCACCGGCAATGGCAGCACTCATCAAGGCTAGGGCTTGGCGTCGATCAAGGCTCATATCGTATCTCCGTCCCGATTAGGTTTCTGGTGGCCGGTACCTGGCCTAGTAGCTTATGCTGAAGGATGCCCCAAAATAACGTGGCTCGCCACCAATGAAGGTTGGAATACCGAAGGAACCGCCGGTATTGCCCGCATCCTTGATATAGTCCTGATCCAACAGATTGCTGGCAAAACCTTCCAGCTTCCAGTTGCCATTGGTGGGCTTGTAGCTCACGCGAAGATTGAGCAAACCATAGGCGTTTTGGAACTCGTCCTGGATCTTGTCCCCGGTGCTCTGTAGGGCAGGAATATCGTTATCATTGTCAAAGAACAGCTTAGACTGCCAAGTATAGGTTGGCATGATGGAGATGCTGCCCGTTGCGACCGGGGCATCATATTTCAGGCCAATTGAGGCGCTGTCATCGGGCGACAGGCGCCATTGATTGCCTTTAAATCGGCCATTATCAAACCGGGCAGGACCGTGGGCATAGGTACCAAACAGCCTCAGCTGATCGGTTGGCCGCCAATTCACCTGACCTTCAAAGCCGGTCGAGGAGGCATCGCCCGCACTGATGGTTAGGAATACGCCCGGAGCCGTCTGGATGCTGGTCTGGAAATTGCTATAGGTATAGCGATAGACCGTGCCCTCAAGGCTGAGCCGACGATCAAACCATTGGCCCTTGGCCCCCAATTCGTAGGAATCGACAATCTCGGCGGCCACAGTCGTAAACCGCACATTGCCCAGCGGTGCGAGCGGAGCGGCCACGGCCAAGACCTTTGGTCGCCGGCCCCGTGCATAGGAGGCATAAAGGCTCAGGTCTTGCGAGACCGCATAACGACCAACAATCCGATAGGCCAGGCCTGAATCGGTAAGGGTCTGGTATTGCGGCAGCCCGCCAGGCGTGGTTTGCAAGAATATGCCCCTTGCCGTGGCAGGGTTGGCGGCGTTGGCAGCCGAACCGCTCCCGAACACGGACCCGCCATTATCAAGCGTGCCGCGATAGCCCGAACGCTTGTCGTCGCTGGTATAGCGCACGCCCGCCGAAACCTCGAAGGCATCGGTAACCTTATAGGTGGCATCGGCAAACACATCATAGGATGTGGTGCGACCATAGTTCTGGAAGGTCTCTCTATGAACCAGCTTAAAGGCGCCTAGGGCGGGCAAGGCATTGATCGCGGCCAGCGAGGGCACATTGGGCGCGACAAAACCTAGCTGGGTGGCCAAGGCGGCACTTGAGCGGGCGGCAAACACGCGCTCATTATACTGAAGCGGAACCGCTTGGGAGCCATTTTCATAGAAATAGCCGACACCAGCAAAGGCAGTCAGGCGTTTGCCGGAATCATAATTGACGCGGAATTCCTGGCTATACTGGTCGCCCCGGGCATCTTCGGCAAAAACGAACAAGGGCAGGGAGAACCCGTCGGCGTCGAAAATTTCAAGCGACTTGAACTGGCGAACCGCCGTGATCGAGGACAGCCGCAGGTTTTCGTTTATTTCATAGCCGACAAGGCCGGTAATGCCCCAGACCGTCCGCTCAAGCCCAAGGTCGCGGCCCCCTGCAAACCCGTCGCTGGCACCCAGTGCGGCTCCCGAATAGGGGCTCAAATCGCCCACCACCTTGCCGCTGAGCGGGTCGGTCGGCAGATAGGTCAAGGACTTGAATGATGTGCCGGTTGGATTGTCGGTTTGATAATTGAAAATCAGATCCCCGGTCACTTTGGCGGTTGGGGTCCATCTCACAGCCAGGCGATAGGCAGCGGTATCGGTGGAGTTAAAGGCCTTTCCACCCAGGGCGTTTTCGACAAAGCCGTCGCGCTTCTTAACGCGGCCAGCCAGGCGGACCGCCAAGGTGTCGCTTAGCGGAACATTGACCATGGCATCCATGGCCCGATAGTTGAAATTGCCCACTTCAAACTTTGCCGACCCGGCACTCCCCGCTGTGGAGGCCTTGTTTTGGATGATATTGACCGCACCGATCAAGGCGCCGCGGCCAAAAAGGGTCGATTGTGGGCCCTTGGCGATCTCGATACGCGCATTGTCAAACAGTTCGACATACGAGCCGCGTGACTTGGAGATGGACACCCCATCTTGGAATACCGAAACCCGGGGCTCTACCGTGGAGCCGCCGTCATCGGAGGTGACGCCGCGCATAACAAAGCCGGGATTGTTGGGTGACTGGTTTTGCACCTCAAAGCCCGGTACAAAGGCGGAAAGTTCTTCAAACTCTTGAACGCCGATCTCATCAAGAAAGGTGCCCGAATAGGCGGTCAGGGCAATCGGCACATCAATGGTCTTTTGCTCGCGCTTTTGGGCGGTAACGACCAATTCTTCGACGGGCGTGGAATCGGCTACGGCCTCAGCCTGGGCTGCGCAAGCTGCGCTAAGTACCAACATGCTGGCCATTGAAAAGGCTCGGATGCGCAAGGAAAGCATGATTGTCTCAACCCCTAGAATGAAAAACTGGGTCAGGAGTTAAGTCAGGCCAATGTCAATTTCGCTACAGGACTGTAAAATTAGTATGACTATCCCCCGTTATATTGCCCACCTATGATAGATTTGTCGAAGACCGATCCGGGCGAGGGGCTGGATGACGACGCTGTCCAGATCGTTATTGCCTCCGACGCTGCAGGCGATAGGCTCGATCGGGTCTTGGCCGCGCATCTGCCGGACGTGTCGCGCGCGCGGATTCAGGCCTTGATGGCGCAAGGGGCCTTGGTTTTTGACGGCAAGATCATCAGTGATGTTTCGGCCAAGGCCCGGGCCGGGACCTATGTGCTGGTCATGCCTGCGGCGATTGCGGCCTTGCCTGCGCCGGAAAACCTGCCCTTGACGGTGCTGTTTGAAGACGCCCATCTGATTGTGGTGGATAAGGCGGCGGGCATGGCCGCGCACCCGGCGCCGGGGACGCCAAATGGCACACTGGTCAATGCGCTTTTGTTTCATTGCGCAGCCAGCCTGTCGGGCATTGGCGGAGTGGCCAGGCCTGGCATTGTTCATCGCCTTGATAAGGATACGTCCGGCGTCATGGTCGCGGCCAAGACTGTTGCGGCCCATGCGGGCCTGTCGGCCCTGTTTGCAGCCCATGATCTTGACCGGGTCTATATGGCCCTGGTGCGCGGAGTGCCAGAGCCGCAGGGCGGACTGATCTGCACCCAGATCGGGCGCTCGCCAACCGACCGCAAAAAAATGGCCGTGCTCAAGGCCGGCGGGCGCGAGGCCATAACCCGCTATCAGGTCGATGAGACCTTTGGTCCAGTGGCCAAGCCACAGGCGGCGCGCGTGTCTTGCCGTTTGGAAACCGGGCGCACCCACCAGATTCGGGTGCATATGGCGCATAAGGGCACGCCCTGTTTGGGCGATCCGGTCTATGGCGGCGGCCCGCCTAGTCTTGATGTGCGTCAGGCTATTGTCGCAGCAGGCCTTGCGCGTCAGGCCCTGCATGCCTGTGTGCTCGGTTTTGTGCATCCGATAACGGGTGAAAACCTCAGGTTTGAGACCCAGCCCCCAGCCGATATGACAAATCTCATGGCCCTGTTGCGACAAGACGGCTAAAAAACGGCGTTTTGGGTCTTAAACCGGCCATACAGCCTTACTATCTAGACTATAAGGGATACGGGCCGATGCGTCGGGGACGCAAGGTTACGAAGTAAGCAGGGGAACGATTATGGCCACAGCGGCTCAATCACTTTCGGTCATGTCGCCCGATGGCGGCCTTTCGCGCTATCTGACAGAAATCCGCAAATTTCCCATGCTGGCCCGGGATGAGGAATTCATGCTGGCCAAGCGTTGGCGCGAGCATGAGGACCCGAATGCGGCCCATCGGCTGGTCACGTCCCATCTGCGCCTGGTGGCCAAGATTGCCATGGGTTATCGCGGCTATGGCCTGCCGATTGGCGAGGTAATTTCAGAGGGCAATGTTGGCCTGATGCAGGCGGTCAAGAAGTTTGAGCCTGATCGCGGCTTTCGCCTGGCCACCTATGCCATGTGGTGGATTCGCGCCTCGATTCAGGAATACATTCTGCGCTCCTGGTCTCTGGTCAAGATGGGCACGACGGCGGCGCAAAAAAAGCTGTTCTTCAATCTGCGCAAGGCCAAGTCTGAAATCAGCGCCTTTGAGGAAGGCGATATGCGGCCCGAACAGGTCAGCCATATTGCCACCCAGCTTGGCGTGCTGAACGAGGAAGTGATTTCCATGAACCGGCGCCTGTCCGGTCCTGATGCCTCGCTCAATGCCCCCTTGCGGATTGACGGGGACGGCGAATGGCAGGACTGGCTGGCGGATGACACGGCGGTCAGTCAGGAAACCCAGCTTGCCGATACCGAAGAGCACGGCATCCGCATGAGCCTTTTGCAATCGGCCATGACCGAGCTGAATGACCGCGAGCGTCACATCCTGACCGAGCGACGGCTAAAGGATGAGCCGACCACCTTAGAGGACCTCGCCAGCCATTATGGCGTCAGCCGCGAGCGCGTGCGCCAGATCGAGGTGCGCGCGTTTGAAAAGCTGCAAAAATCCATGAAGGCCGCCGCCCACGACCAGAATCTGATGCTGAACTAGGCTGCGCCTAGCCTTCACCTTCCGCCGTCTTCCCCGCGAAGGCGGGGATCCAGAGTGTTGGTCTCAGGCCGTGCGAACAGGTCTGGGTCCCCGCCTTCGCGGGGAAGGCGGGAGGGGGCTGGTGCCGCCTAGCCCTGGAACGGGTCGCGCATCAGGATTGTGTCTTCGCGTTCCGGACTGGTCGACAAGAGCGCGACGGGCGCCTCGATCAGTTCCTCAATGCGCCGCACATATTTAACGGCATTGGCGGGAAGGTCCTTCCAGGAGCGCGCGCCGCGGGTGCTGTCGCTCCAGCCTTCCAGCGTCTCATAGATCGGCTTGGCCGCAGCCTGGGCCTTCATGCTGGCGGGCAGATAGTCATAAACCTGATCGCCGATCTGATAGCCGACACAGACCTTCAGGGTCTCGAAGCCGTCCAGCACGTCCAGCTTGGTCAGGGCAATCCCAGCAATGCCATTAATGGCGATGGACTGGCGCACCAGCACCGCATCAAACCAGCCGCAGCGGCGTGGACGGCCCGTCACTGTGCCAAATTCATGGCCGCGCTCGCCCAAAAGCTTGCCGTGCGCGTCAAACAGTTCTGACGGAAACGGGCCTTCGCCAACCCGCGTGGTATAGGCCTTGACAATGCCCAGCACAAACCCGGCCGCCTTGGGGCCAAGCCCCGATCCGGCAGAGGCCTGGCCTGCCACCGTATTGGACGAGGTGACATAGGGGTATGTGCCGTGATCGACGTCCAAGAGTGCGCCCTGCGCGCCTTCAAACAGCACCCGCTTACCGGCCTTGACGGCCTTGTCGAGCAGACGCCAGGCGGGTTGGGCAAAGGGCAGGATCTTTGGCGCGACGGCGATCAACTGGGCCAAAAGGGCCTCGGCATCGGCTTCTGGCAGGTCCAGGCCGCGTCGCAGCGCGCCGTGATGGGCGAGAAGGCGGCTAATCTTGCCGGGCAAGGATTCTGGCTCGGCCAGGTCCCCGACGCGGATCGCCCGGCGACCCACCTTGTCTTCATAGGCTGGACCAATGCCGCGCCCGGTGGTGCCGATCTTGGCCGCCCCCGCCTGAAGTTCCCGCGCCTGATCCAGATCACGGTGCAGGGGCAGGATCAGGACCGCATTATCGGCCAGGGCCAGAAGCTCTGGCCCAATCTTGACGCCCTGGCCCTCGATGCGGGCAATCTCGTCCAGAAACGCCCAAGGATCGACCACCACGCCATTGCCAATCACCGAAGGCTTGCCCTGTACGACACCGGACGGCAGCAGGGACAGCTTATAGGTAATATTGCCGACCACCAGGGTGTGACCGGCATTATGGCCGCCCTGAAACCGCACCACCACATCGGCCCGGTTGGACAACCAGTCGACAATCTTGCCCTTACCCTCATCGCCCCATTGGGCGCCGACCACGGTGACATTGGCCAAACCAGTATTCCTTCAGATGACGCGCGCAAATCCAACGCCGACAGGGGGACGCGGAGGCGTTTTAGATCAAGCCAGCCCCCCTGTCATCTGGCACTTGGCTCAAAACACCAGGGCGCGGGCCTCCTTGACGTGGGGCAGGGCCTGAACCGCGCTGAGCAAGGCAGCGGCCGGAGCCTGATCCACACCGACCAGCGCGATCGCATCACCGCCCGCCGCCGTTCGGCCAAGATTAAAGGTGGCAATATTGATCCCGGCATCGCCCAGAAGCGCGCCGAGTGCGCCAATAAAGCCGGGCTTGTCGAGATTATTGATATAGAGCATGGCCGTTCCAAACGGGGCGTCCAGTTCCATGCCCTTGACCTCGACTATGCGCGGCACGCCGCCAATGACTGTGCCAGCAAAGGCCCGTTCGCCAGAGGCCGAGGTCACGGTAATCCGCATCAGGCTGTCATAGACCGGCGATAATTCCTGGCGGCTTTCTGAAACCGTAATGCCGCGTTCCTTGGCGACGCTGGGGGCGGAGACCATATTGATCTCGGCCAGCATGGGGCGCAGGATTCCGGCCAGGCCTGCAGCCGTCATGGGTTTGACATTCAGCTTGGAGACCTCGCCGACAAATTCAATCTCGATGGTCTTTAGGTCCGCATCGACCATCTGCCCAGCAAAGGCGCCGAGCTTTTCCGCCAAGGCCACAAACGGCTTAAGCTTGGGGGCTTCATCGGCCGTGACCGAGGGGCTGTTGAGGGCATTGGAAACCGCGCCGGTGAGCAGATAATCGGCCATCTGCTCGGCCACCTGCAGGGCCACATTTTCTTGCGCCTCAAGCGTTGAGGCCCCTAGGTGAGGCGTGGCGATAAAATTGGGATGACCAAACAAGACATTGGCCTTGGCCGGTTCCTCGACAAACACGTCAAAGGCCGCGCCGCCAATATGGCCGCTATCGAGCCCGGCGCGCAGGGCCGTCTCATCGACCAGACCGCCGCGGGCGCAATTGATGATGAAGACGCCCTTGCGGGTCTTGGCCAAGGCCTGGGCATTCAAGATACTGCGGGTCTTGTCGGTCAGGGGCGTGTGCAGGGTGATCACTTCGGCCCGGGCCAAAAGCTGGTCCAGCTCGACCTTTTCAACGCCAATCTCAATGGCGCGTTCGGGTGACAAGAAGGGGTCATAGGCAATGACCTTCATCTTTAGGCCATTGGCGCGGTCAGCAACAATGCCGCCAATATTGCCGCAGCCGATCAGGCCTAGCGTCTTGCCATAGAGCTCAATGCCCATGAACCGGTTTTTCTCCCACTTGCCAGCCTGGGTCGAAAGGTCGGCGGCGGGAAGCTGGCGGGCAAGTGCAAACATCATGGCAATGGCATGCTCAGCCGTGGTGATGGAATTGCCAAACGGGGTATTCATGACCACGACGCCAGCGGCGGTTGCGGCGGGAATATCAATATTATCGACCCCAATACCGGCCCGGCCAACCACCTTTAGGCGCTTGGCCGCCGCGATCACATCCTTATCGGCCTTGGTTGCTGAGCGCACGGCCAAGCCGTCATATTGATCAATAATTTCAAGCAGTTCTGCCTTGGAAAGGCCGGTCTTGACATCGACCTGAACGCCGCGCGATTGAAAAATCTGCACGGCTGCGGGGGACAATTGGTCGGCAATGAGAACGCGAGGGGTCATGGGACTCTCTTTCGTAGACGAGACTTGGAAGGGGATAGCCTGCCGCTGCATCTGCAAAGCGGCAGGCCGTTTATTGGGGTTTAGGCTGAGGCCAGATCGGCGCTGGCGACCTGATAGGCCCAGTCAAGCCAAGGCGTCAGGGCATCGAGGTCCGAGGCCTCAATCGTCGCCCCGCACCAGATGCGCAGGCCTGGAGGCGCGTCGCGATAGGCGCCTATATCCAGGGCCACAACCTCTTTTTCCAAGAGACTGGCCAGCTTTTTGGCAAAATCAGCCTGGGCTGCGGCGTCCAGCGCGGTGATCTTGGGATCAACCACCTTCAGACAGACCGAGGTGTTGGACCGGGTCTCTGGCCTAGCAGGCAGGAAATCGACCCAGGGCGTCTTTTCAACCCAGTCGGCAATGACGCCAAGATTGGCATCGGCGCGGCGGCGAAGCTCGGTCAGGCCGCCAATCTTTTGCGCCCATTTCAGGGCGTCCAGATAGTCCTCTACGCAGAGCATGGAGGGGGTATTGATGGTTGCGCCCTCAAAAATATCGGCGCTCAGCTTGCCGGCCTTGGTCAGGCGAAACAGCTTGGGCAGGGGCCAGGGCGGGCTATAGGTTTCTAGCCGCTCGACCGCGCGCGGCGACAAGATCAAGACCCCATGCGCGCCCTCGCCGCCCAGCACTTTTTGCCAGGAAAACGTCACGACATCGAGCTTGGCCCAGTCCAGGTCTTGGGCAAAGGCAGCAGACGTGGCGTCGCAAATCGTGATGCCTTGGCGATCGGCAGCGATGAAATCAGCATTCTCGACGCGCACGCCAGAGGTGGTGCCATTCCAGGTAAAGACCAGATCGCAGTCGCCGCGCACCTTGGTCAGGTCCGGCAAATGACCATAATCGGCCTCTAGAATTTCGGTGTCTTTAAGCTTGAGCTGCTTGACCACATCGGTGACCCAGTCCTTGCCAAAGCTTTCAAAGGCCAGCATCTGGACCGGGCGGGCACCCAGCATCGACCACATGGCCGCCTCGACCGCGCCAGTGTCTGAGCCGGGCATAATGCCGATCAGATAATCGGCGGGGACTTCCAGCACTGTACGGGTGCGGTCAATGGCGTCTTGCAGACGGCCTTTTCCGAGTTTGGAGCGGTGGGACCGGCCGAGCACGGCGCTCGAGAGCTGGTCAAGGGCCCAGCCTGGCCGTTTGGCGCATGGGCCGGAAGAAAATTCAGGACGCGCAGGGCGCATCGCTGGCTTGGCGATCGTGTTCATTGTCTTAAGTTCCCATCCTTACAGATGAGCAGCGCCCCGTTGGGGAGGCGTGGCCCGGGGCCGATAGACGCCCTTTCGCCCGCCCGCGCAAGGGGGTTTTTGTCGTTGATCGACAATTAGGGTGTCGGGTGTGTGATGGGGCGAGGGTTAGAGCAGGCGCACTGGGCTTGCGCCCACTAGTTTCGCTACTGAGGCGAGCTGTCGATCAAAAGTCACAAATGTTTCAGAGGATTGGGCTGCGGCAAGGTGGAGGGCATCGGCGAAATCCATGCCCTTAGTAGTCCAATCTAAAGCCAAGGAAACCTGTTCGGGCTCCTGTAGGGTAACATTCGGAAGCCCAACAAAATCTTTAAGACTGGAAATCACTTCGGGCTTGGGCAGTTTGTAGGCGCTGCGCAATACCCATTCGACCTCAAGCAAGACCGTAGTGCTAACCCAAACTCTATTTTCTTCAACAAACGCACGCGCCTTGCCAGATTGTTGGAGATGGTCGCCGATGAGAATTCGAACAATGAGGTTGGTGTCAATCGCAAGCATGCCGTCGCGCCTCTTCCGCAACGCCGGCGTCCATTTCTTCCAATGACAAGGTGCCCACGGGAGACTTTAACTGTCCAAACACCTTGTTCATATCAGTTTGGGGGAACAGGGGCGCTCGCCGCAAGGTAACAGTTCCATCGGCTTCTTCGATCACCAGCTTGGCACCAATGCCCCAACCCAAGTGTTCCCGCATCGCCTTAGGCAGTATGACCTGACCCTTGGTCGAGAGGGTGGTGGTGAGCGGATCTGTTATGGCCATGTCGGACCTCATCGGGTAAGTCTAAGGTAAGATACGCCAAGATCGGGTTCCGGGCAAGTTTTCCCCCCAAACAAAAACCGCCGCCAGATTGCTCCAGCGGCGGCTTTAATTGTCTCTAATCCAGGCCAGCCTTAGTGAATGGCTGCGGCCTCGGCTTCCACAGCCTGTTCGGCCAAGATGGTCAGGCCTTCGCCGGTCACATCGGCAAAACCGCCTTGGATGGTGAATGCGCGGCGGGTGGTGCCGTCCGTGATGGTCACTGTGCCTTCGCGCAGTGTGGTCATGAAGGGCGCGTGACCGGCTAGCACGCCGAAGTCACCTTCGGCGCCCGGTGCATCGACCTGGTCGACCTCACCGGAAAACAGCTGCCGCTCAGGCGCGACCAGGGAAAAGTGCAGCTTGGCCATAGGCTTTAGGCCACTTCAGCCGCAAGACGCGCGGCCTTTTCCACGGCCTCGGCAATGCCACCGACCATATAGAAGGCCGCTTCTGGCAGGTGGTCATATTCGCCGTCGCACACGGCCTTGAACGAGGCAATCGTGTCTTCCAGCGGCACCAGCTTGCCGGGGCTGTTGGTGAACTGCTCAGCCACATGGAAGGGCTGGGACAAGAAGCGCTGAATCTTGCGGGCGCGGGCGACGGTCAACTTGTCGTCTTCGCTCAGCTCGTCCATGCCCAGAATGGCGATAATGTCCTTCAGGGCCTTGTATTGCTGCAAGATTTCCTGAACCCGGCGGGCGACCGAATAGTGCTCCTCACCAATAATGCGCGGATCGAGAATGCGCGAGGTGGAGTCCAGCGGATCAACGGCAGGATAGATGCCCTGCTCGGAAATGGCGCGGTTCAGCACGGTGGTGGCGTCGAGGTGGGCGAACGAGGCCGCAGGCGCCGGGTCGGTCAAGTCATCGGCGGGCACATAGATGGCCTGAACCGAGGTGATCGAGCCCTTGTTGGTCGAGGTGATGCGCTCTTGCAGATTGCCCATCTCGGTGGCCAGGGTGGGCTGATAACCCACGGCCGAGGGGATGCGGCCCAGCAGAGCCGACACTTCGGAACCGGCCTGGGTAAAGCGGAAGATGTTATCGACGAAGAACAAGACGTCCTTGCCCTCTTCGTCGCGGAAATATTCGGCCTGGCTGAGGCCCGTCAGGGCAACGCGGGCGCGCGCTCCGGGAGGCTCATTCATCTGGCCATAAACCAGGGTACAGCGCGAGCCTTCGGTCGAGCCATTATTCTCCTTCGGGTCGATATTCACCTTCGACTCGATCATTTCATAATAGAGGTCATTGCCTTCGCGGGTGCGTTCACCCACGCCGGCCAGAACCGAATAACCACCATAAGCCTTGGCGATATTGTTGATCAGTTCTTGAATAAGAACCGTCTTGCCGACGCCGGCGCCGCCGAACAGGCCGATCTTGCCGCCCTTGGTATAGGGGCAAAGCAGGTCAATAACCTTGATCCCGGTCACCAGGATCTCGGCCGAGGTGGCCTGATCGGCAAAGGAAGGCGCTTCCTTATGGATCGAGCGGCGCTCAGTCGTATTGATCGGGCCGGCTTCGTCAATGGGCTCGCCGATCACATTCATGATCCGGCCAAGGGTGGCTGGGCCAACCGGGACGCTGATGGCGGTGCCCATATCGGTCACGGCCTGACCGCGCACCAAACCTTCGGTGGCGTCCATGGCAATGGTGCGGACGGTGTTTTCGCCTAGGTGCTGGGCGACCTCTAGAACCAGTCGCGCGCCCGAGGCGGTATTGATGGTTTCCAGAGCATTCAGGATCGAGGGCAGGTGGCCGTCAAACTCGACGTCCACAACGGCGCCGATGACCTGGGCGATACGGCCTGTGGGCATAATGGTCATGGTTTTCGTCTTCCGCTAGATGGCCTCGGCCCCGGAAATGATCTCGATAAGTTCTTTCGTGATCATTGCCTGGCGCGAGCGGTTATATTCAAGGGTGTATTTGTTGATCATTTCGCCGGCATTGCGCGTGGCATTATCCATGGCGCTCATTTGAGCGGCATAGAAACCGGCATTATTCTCGAACAGGGCCGAGAGAATCTGGATGGTGATATTGCGCGGTAGCAGGGTCTCGAGAATGGCCTCTTCCGAGGGCTCATACTCATAGGTTGCGCCGCCCAAATCGACCTTGGCTGCACCAGCTTCCACCGTGGCGGGGATGAGCTGGCTCAAGGTCGGAATCTGGGCAATCACCGACTTATAACGGCTATAGATCAAGGTCACGACATCGACCTTGCCGGTCTCGTATTCCGCCAAGACCAGATCGGCAATCGGCTGGGCCGCCGCCAAGGTCATGACCCGGTTGGCCGAGAGGTCAAACACCTCGATAAACCGGTCGCCATACTGGCGCTTGAGTTGATCGCGGCCCTTCTTGCCGACGCAGATGATGCGAACATCCTTGCCTTCAGCAATCAGGCCAGAAATCTTTTCGCGCGCCGCCCGAACGATCTGGGTATTAAAGCCCCCCGCAAGACCCCGGTCGGCCGTGGCGACAATGACCAGATGGTTCTGGTCGCGCCCGGTTCCGGCCAAGAGGCGCGGGGCCGCATCGCCGGTGACCCCGGCGGCGAGATTGGCAATGACCGCAGCCATACGCTGGGCATAGGGGCGCGCCTGCTCGGCGGCCTCTTGTGCCCGGCGCAGCTTGGCCGCTGCCACCATTTGCATCGCTTTCGTGATCTTCTGCGTGGCTTTCACGCTGGCGATCCGATTGCGCATTTCCTTCAGGCTAGCCATCCGGTGTTGCTTTCCCCGTCAATCTGTCGGTTAGGCGAAGGTGGCGCAGAAGGCTTCCAGCGCGCTCTTCAACTCAGATTCCAGGTCGGCATCGAGGGCCTTCTTGGTGCGAATGCCTTCCAAAAGCGTGGCGTGTTGGCCATGCAGGCGGGCTAGGAACTCGGCCTCAAACCGGCCCACCGACTTGGTCGGGAAGGCGTCCAGATAACCGCGCGTACCGGCATAGATCACGCAGACCTGCTCTTCGACCTTGAGCGGCGAATACTGGGGCTGTTTGAGCAGCTCGGTCAGGCGCTCACCGCGCGCCAGAAGGCGCTGGGTCGAGGCGTCCAGATCGGAGCCGAACTTGGCAAAGGCCGCCATTTCGCGATACTGGGCCAATTCACCCTTAATCGCACCGGCAACCTGCTTCATGGCCTTGATCTGGGCCGAGGAGCCCACGCGGCTCACCGACAGACCGACGTTCACGGCAGGGCGGATGCCCTGATAGAACAGGTCGGTTTCGAGGAAGATCTGACCATCCGTGATCGAGATCACATTGGTTGGAATATAGGCCGACACGTCATTGGCCTGGGTCTCAATCAAGGGCAGGGCGGTCAGGGAGCCTGAACCATTGGCCTCATTGAGCTTGGCCGCACGCTCGAGCAGGCGGGAATGCAGATAAAAGACGTCGCCGGGATAGGCTTCGCGGCCAGGCGGGCGACGCAGCAGCAAGGACATCTGGCGATAGGCCACGGCCTGCTTGGACAAGTCATCATAGATGATTAGGGCATGCATGCCATTGTCGCGGAACCATTCGCCCATGGCGCAGCCCGAGAACGGGGCCAGGAACTGTAGGGGCGCAGGCTCCGAAGCCGTTGCCGACACAACGATCGTGTATTCCAGCGCGCCGTTTTCTTCCAGGGTCTTGACGATCTGGGCAACGGTGGAGCGCTTTTGACCAATGGCGACATAGACGCAATAGAGCTTGGCGCTCTCGTCGGTCCCGGCATTGGCGGCTTTTTGATTAAGGATGGTATCGATCGCCACGGCGGTCTTGCCGGTCTGGCGGTCACCAATGATCAATTCGCGCTGGCCACGGCCAACGGGGATCAGGGTGTCGATGGCCTTTAGGCCGGTTTGCACAGGCTCGTGCACGGATTTGCGCGGGATAATGCCCGGGGCCTTAACATCGACGCGGCGACGCTCGGCCACATTGGTTAAGGGGCCCTTGCCGTCAATCGGCTCGCCCAATGGGTTTACAACACGGCCAAGCAGGCCGCGGCCAACCGGCACGTCCACAATCTCGCCCAGACGGCGGACTTCATCGCCCTCGCCAATGGTGCGGTCTTCGCCGAAGATCACGACGCCGACATTGTCGCGTTCCAGGTTCAGGGCCATGCCCTTAACGCCGGCCTTGGGGAACTCGACCATTTCACCGGCCTGAACCTTGTCCAGACCATAGACGCGGGCAATACCATCGCCCACGGACAGAACCTGACCAACGTCGGAGACGTCGGCCTCTTCGCCAAACTTGGCGATCTGTGACTTCAGAATCGCCGAAATCTCAGCTGCGCGGATATCCATGCCAGAAACCTTTTAGACTTAAGCCCTTTTCAGGGCGAACTTGAGGGAGTCGAGCTTCGAGCGCAGCGAAGCATCGAACAGACGGGATCCAACCCGCACCTTGATGCCGCCAAGCAGGGCAGGATCGATGCGGGTTTCAATTTCAGGGGCCTTACCCAGAGCCTGTTGCAAGGCCGCGGCCACAGACTTGGCCTGGGCGGCGGTCATCTTGACGGCGGTGACAACCTCGGCCGTCACCACGCCGCGCTCGGCGGCCGACAGGGCCTCAAACGCGGTAATGATCGAGGCCAGGGCCGCTGTTCTTTGGCTCTGCGCCAAAAAGCCGAGGAATTTCTTGGTAATATCGCCAAACTCGGCCTTATCGGCCAGGGCCAGCAGGACCTTGCCCTTGACGTCGGACTTAAAGATTGGCGAGGGCAGGAGGCGGCGCAGATCGGCGCTTTCTGCCAGCATGGCCTTCAAGGCCTTCAGATCGGCCTCAACGGCGCCCAAGGCACCATTATCCTTGGCCAAACCAAACAGGGCCAGAGCATAGCGCGCCCCTACATCCGTCGTCTTAGAATCGTCCGCCACTAATTCATCCGTCCGATGCGTTTTGGCCCCGCCTGCAAGATGCGCTTGCGGTTGGGGATTGTTGGCCTGCCAGACCCAAAAAGGCCTGACTGCGCGGGGGAAATACGAGGGCTTGGAGGCCGAAATAAAGCCCCCTCACCAAAAGTCGGGCGGGACATAGCATGCGATCCTTTGCACCGCAACCAAGGCAAGGTGTCGCATTTTGAGGATTCTCACAGACATTCTGGGCCAATGCCCCTCGCAACTTGATCGGCGCGCCCCTAAATAGGAAAAATCCTGTTTGCCGCTCGGCAACCAGCCCGGCATTCAGCCTTTTTGGGGAGCCCTATGACCGATCTGATGACGCTTGCCGCCGATCCCACCGTTTGGGCCGCGCTTTTAACCCTGGTGGTGATGGAGGTGGTGCTGGGGATCGATAATCTGATCTTTATCTCCATCCTGTCTAACAAGCTGCCAGAAGATCAAAGGCAAAAGGCCCGGCGGATTGGTATCAGCCTTGCCCTCATCATGCGGCTGGCCCTGCTCTCGACCATTAGCTGGCTGGTTACCCTGACCGCACCGCTGTTTTCCGCGCTTGGCCGCGATATTTCTTGGCGCGACCTCATCTTGATTGCAGGGGGCCTGTTTTTGCTCTGGAAGGCGACGGCCGAGATTCATCACACGGTCGTTCCAGTCAAGAGCCATGGCCAGCCCGACAAAAATGCCCAGGTCGCCAAGAATTTTGGTGCCGTGATTATTCAGATCCTCTTGATCGATATTGTGTTTTCAGTCGACTCGATCTTGACCGCAATTGGCATGACCGAGCATTTGCCGATCATGGTGATTGCCGTGGTGACCGCAGTGGCTGTCATGCTGGTCGCCGCAGACCCCTTGGCCAATTTCATCAATAAGAATCCGACCGTGGTTATGTTGGCGCTGGGTTTCCTGATCATGATCGGCGTGGTCTTGATTGCCGATGGTCTGGGTCACAAAGTGCCAAAGGGTTATATCTATACCGCCATGGCGTTTTCGGCCCTAGTCGAGGGGCTAAACATGATGGTGCGCAATGCCGATGCCAAGAAACAGGCCCTGAAGGATCAGGGTCAATAGGGCTCTAGGCGGCGCAAGGCGGCCAGGCGGGCAAAGGCCAGGGTCAAGGCCTTGCGCCTAGGCCCGGCCAAGGGTGTGGTGGTGGCCGGGGTCACCACCGCCCCATCAAAGCCGTCAGCGACGATCAGGCCGGGCTCTGGCGGCAGGATATGGTGCGGAAACTCTGGCGCCACGGCGAAATAAAAAGCGTCGCAAAACGGCTGGTATTCGGCCCATTTCTGGTCGGACTTGAAATCTTCCGGCCCGGACTTGACCTCGACAATCACAATCTCGCCGCGCCGCCCAAGCCCCATCAGGTCCGCCCGCCGACCATTGGGCAGGCAAACCTCAGCCACCGGCGCATAGCCCAGCCCAACCAGAAGCCTTGCTGCGCCGCGCGTGACCAATTGGGTCACTTGCGGCCGAAGGCCCACGGTGAGGCTTGGTCTGCCAATCTCAAGAACAATATCCATGCCGCCAGTTTGTTCCGGCTTTGTTCGTTTGGCAAGGGGGTTTTACCGCGCGGCCTCGCTATGGGCCCGGGGCGGCTGTTTGGTATAGCGCAGCATGGCGGTGTTGAAGCCGAGCGCCTTGGCCTTGGCGACGAGGCTGGCAAGCTCAGCGGGGCTGGTCGTGGGCTGGCGGTGCAGGATCCAGAGGAAATGCCCGGTCCGGTCGCTGACAATCGCCCATCTATAATCCTCGGCCCGGTCCAGCACCCAATAATCGCCGACAAACAGCGGGCCTAGAAACGAGACCTTGAACTTGGCATTGCCGCTGCCGGGCACCAGCTTGGCCCGGCCGCGCACGGACTTGATCTTGCCATCGGCCGCACCCTGGCGGCAGACATTATAGACCTCGATCAGCCCGTCGGACAGTTTGCGATAATCGGCGCTGACGCCCTCGCAATCGCGCTGGAACATGTTTTCATAGCGGGCCAGCTCATAATAGCGCCCGACATAGCGATCGACATCAACCGGCTTGGTCGGCGACGGCACATTGGCATTGCCCGACCGGGCAAGGGCGGCTGGGGCGGGCCCAAACCACAGGATGAGGCTCAGACAAAAAGCAAGACAAGGGTAGGCGCAGGCGGATCGGGTCATTGGGCGCTCCAGCAGCTCACACCCCCTCCTTACGTCTAAATGTTAAAACAGGATGACCGTGTTTGTCATTTTTCTGAAATCAAACGAAAAACGCCCCGCCAGACAAGCGGCGGGGCGTATCTTAAACCAGGGTCTTGAACCGATCTATTCAGCAGCTATGCGCACCGGCTGGGCGACGCGGTCCTTGAAATTGATGGCCTGAAGATAGCGAATCCCATCCTCGGCAATATCATCGCCGACCATGCGCTCGCCCTCGTTCTTGAGCTCTTCCATGTCCACATACATGGCATAGAAAGCGCGGGTGCGATCGGTAATGATCCCGGCATTGAGCAGGGTCTTGATCAGGACGCGGAAAATATTGGCCGATTCACGCATGCTTTCGCGACGCACATCATCGGTCATGACCTTTTGGAACTCTTCGATCACCTTCATGCCGTCCAGGCCAAAATCGGCATAGAGGGCCATTTGCTGGGTCGGCGAGACCAGGTTGAACAATAGGGTCTGGAAGCAGTGCGCAGCCCAATCCTCGATAATGGCGTGCTCTTGCGGGTCCAGCTTGGGCACGGTGCGGTCAGCCCAGATCTTGCCGAACTTGTGGTGGAAGGCCTCGTCGGTCATGACCAGTTGCAACAGCTTCTTGCCGAGCGGGTCGCGGATATTGTTATAAAAGCTGGCAAAGGCGCCCATGGCCAGACCCTCGACCAGCATCTGCATGCCGATGATCTTTTTATAGACTTCGGGGGCATGAATGATCTCGACCAACAGGTCCTTCAGCACCGCGCCGCATTCGAGCGGCCGACCCCAACGCACCTTGATGTATTTGGCAAAGCCGGTGACGTGGCGGGCCTCTTCGCGGGTCTGGTTGGCGGCATATTCCTGCGCGCCCTGATCCTTGAGCACGTGGCAAAGCGAGGCCGACAGGTTCAGCGCGCCTTGTTCGCCGTGCAATATGGACGAGAAATTGTGCAGCACCATGGTATTGATAAAGCGGGTGCGCTCTTTTGGGTCCGACAAATGGTTGGAGACATAATCGGTCTGCAAGGCCGCGATCATTTCCTCTGGCACCAGAGGCTCATTGATCATGTCAAACGGCTCATTGAAGTCGATATATTTGGGGTCGAGCGGGTCCCAGAAATGGTCGTGGGTGGCCGAGATAATCTTGTCAAACGCGGTTGAGCGATTGTTATAGCGGTCCAGTTCCAGCATGGACTCAAAATCGTCCGGCGCCACGGCGTCGTACATCGAATCCTTGGTGATGTTATTGTCGGTCATGGGTTCAACTCCAGATCCTAGATCGAACCCGCACTGCGCGCGCAGACAGGCTCCAAGACCTTGAGCGTCCTTCGAAAGGTTCGAGGCGTCAAGGAAAAACTGACGGCCCCGTCAAGTTTTTGCTGTGGCGGCTTTGGATTTCGGCGCTTATGTCAAAAAGGGCGCGGGTGAACCAAGGCGCCGATCTGGGCGTAGACCTTTTAAACCCGCTCTAATGGAGACCCGTTATGCGCAAGATCGCCTTGGCCGCCGCCGCCGCCGCCAGCCTCGCCCTTGGGGCCTGCACCACCCTGACGCCCCAGACCAATAGCCAGCCGACGCCCAATTTTGTGCTGGAGGATTATTTCCAAGGCCGCACCTATGCCTATGGCCTGTTCGAGGGCCGCGATACCAAGCTTCAGCGGTCCTTTACCGTGGTGGCCGATGGGGTGCTGGCGGGCGATACCCTAACCCTGCACGAACAGTTCCTATGGAATGATGGCGAGCGCCAGACCCGCACCTGGACCTTCAAGAAGGTTGCGCCGGGGCGCTATGAGGGCCGGGCCGGCGACGTCGAGGGCGTGGCCAATGTCACCACCAGCGGCAATGCCCTGCGTATCCAGTACAAGCTGCGCCTGCCCATGGGCAAGAATAGCATTGTCGTCGATGTCGATGACTGGAGCCATTTGTTCGCCGACGGCGCGGTGATCAACCGGGCCGATATTTCCAAGTTCGGCGTCCATGTCGGCCGCATTACCCTGACCTTCGTCAAGCCTGACCAGAAGAGGCCGGTGGCGGAGGGGTTGGTGGGGCAGTAGGGGTTAGCCCGGTTCAGCCAGCCAGGCTGGAATGTCCCTGTGGCCATGCAAAACGCGCCAGATCTCGATTTGGGCAGGGTGTTCCATATAGAATGCGAGATAAGGAAACCGTTTGAGCGGCCATGATTTCAGCCCCTCGATCTGCAGCGCGTACCCATACCGGTTGGAGCCCAATTGCGGGTTTTGGCTTATCTGGCCAAACGTGCCTTCAAGCGCATCAATCAGCCCCAGGGCAACCCGGTCGCCTGCCTCGCTGCGGTAATGGGCAATGGCCTCGGCAATATCGCGCTGGGCGGCCTGCCTTTGGACGAGCGGCTTGGCGCTCAAGACTCTGATGGGCCTGTAATCTGCTGGCGAAGGCTGTCAAAATAGGCCGCATCGGCGGGACCCGCCAAGGGCGAGGCCGCGCCATCAAGTAAGAGGCGGCGCAGGGCCTGGCGGTCACGGTCTTTGCGGATCAGTTCCTGGATATAAGCGCTGCTGGTGCCATAGCCATGCTGTGCGACCTGGTCATCGACAAAGGCCTTGAGCGCGTCGGGTAAGGAGACATTCATGGTGGACATGGCAACAAGCTAGCCGATTTGGCAAAATTTGG
>JBIIZD010000123.1:0-6144 GCA_044346445.1 Caulobacteraceae bacterium | reverse complement strand
ATCATGGAGACCGCAGCGGCGCGGGCCCGATAAAGATCCTTATGCATCTGGTCTAGGGACGGCTGGTCATTGGTATAGGAATGGATGGTGGTCATATAGCCGCGCTCAATCCCGCATAGGGCATCGAGCACCTGGGCGACCGGGGCTAGGCAATTGGTGGTGCAGGACGCATTGGAAACCACCAGGTCCGCAGCACTGATCTGGTCGTGATTGACACCATAGACAATGGTCTTGTCGGCATTGTCGCAAGGCGCACTGACCAGAACCCGCTTGGCACCGGCCTCCAGATGCGCTGAGGCTGCGGCCTTGGAGGTAAAGATGCCTGTGCATTCCAGGGCAATGTCTACGCCCAATTCCTTGTGTGGCAATTCAGCAGGGTTGCGGATGGCCGTAACCCGAATCTTGCCCGTGCCCACATCAATATAGTCTGCGCCGGAGGTGACCTTGGCTGGGAAGCGGCCATGCACACTGTCATAGCGCAACAGATGCGCATTGGTTTCGACCGGCCCAAGATCATTGATCGCCACGACCTCGATATCCAGCCGCGCATGCTCGACAATCGAGCGCAAAACCAGACGACCGATACGGCCAAAACCGTTAATGGCGACGCGAACTGCCATGGGACCAAGCTCCTAATGCGGGCGAGCAAACGCAGGACGAGCCCTAGCGTTCACATCTATGAATAGCGCGTTTTGAGGCACCGGGCGGCGAAGTCAAGCCTGTGCGCAATTTGTCTAGCGTTGTCAGGGGTTCAGGAGCCGTCGTCAGGCCCAGCCTACCCCAGTTCCGGGCGTCGAAAGCTCAGCCTATAGCTTGGCCAAGGCCGCATCGGCGACCGCTTGAGCGGTTATGCCAAACGCCTCATAGAGCTTTTCATAGGGCGCGCTGGCACCAAAACTGCTCATGCCGACAAAGCCGCCATCCTCGCCGATAAACCGCTCCCAACCCAGCCGCACCGCCGCCTCGACCGCGACCCGCACCTTGGCCTTACCGATTACGGCGGCCTGAATCTTGGCGGTTTGGCGGTCAAACAATTCCCAGCACGGGGTGGAAACCACGCGGGTACCAATGCCTTGGGCCTGCAATAGGTCCCTGGCTGCCAGGGCGATCGACACTTCCGAGCCAGACGCAAACAGGCTGACCCTCGCCTCGCCTAGGCCGGAACTGGCCAATTCGTAAGCACCCTGGGCAGACAGGTTGGACGCTGCCGCTACGGTGCGCGCGGCGGGGACCTTTTGTCTGGACAGGGCCATTACAGTCGGCATGGATTTTTCCGATAGGGCGCATTGCCAGCATTCGGCGGTCTCCACCGCATCGGCTGGCCGCATGACCAAGAGGCCCGGCATGGCGCGCAAGGACGCCAGGTGCTCGACCGGCTGGTGGGTTGGTCCATCCTCGCCAAGCCCGATAGAATCGTGCGTCATGACATGAACGACCCGCACGCCCATCAAGGCCCCCAGCCGAATGGCTGGCCGCGAATAGTCGGAAAATACGAGGAAGGTGCCGGAATAGGGAATGACCCCGCCATGCAGGGCCATGCCGTTCATGGCTGCGGCCATACCAAATTCGCGCACGCCATAATGCACATAGCGCCCGGCATAGTCTGGCGCATCAAACGGCTTCATGCCGGTGGTGATGGTGTTATTGGAGCCGGTCAGGTCTGCCGAGCCGCCGATCATTTCGGGGATGAACGGAATGAGGGCCTCAAGCGCGGCCCCCGAATGCACGCGGGTGGCATTGTCGGGCTTGTCGATGACGGCCTTGGCAATATGGGCCTGAAGGGCGTCGAAAGCCGCTTTTGGCAGCTCGCCCTTGGCGGCGCGAATCAGGTCCTGGCCGTGAGTTGAGGCCTTGATTTTGGCATCCCAGGCGCGGCGAAGCTTGGCCCCGCGGCGTCCGACCTTGCGCCAAGCGGCCTCAATGTCTTCGGGCACGTCAAACGGTGCGGCCGTCCAGCCCAGCTTGGCCTTGGAGGCGGCAATTTCGGCGGCGTCGAGCACGCCATGGGTCTTTGGGTGACCTTCAAAATTAGCTGAGCCCTTGCCGATCTTAGTCTTGGCCGCAATCAGGCTGGGCCGGTCCTGCTTGATTGCCCAGGCCATGGCACGGCGCAAGGCCCCCATATCATGACCATCAACGGCCTTGACCGCCCAGCCAGCGGCCTTGAAGCGCGCGATCTGGTCGCCGACCTCGGCCATGCCAAGCTTGCCGTCAATCGTGGCGTCATTATCATCCCAGATCACACAAAGCTTGGAAAGCTTCAGCCGCGCCGCTAGCGATATGGCCTCATGGCTGACCCCCTCCATCAAACAGCCATCTCCGGCCATTACCCAGGTGCGGTGGTCGATCAGGTCCTCGCCATAGCGCGCCGCCATAGACCGTTCAGCCATGGCCATGCCCACCGCAGTGGCCAGACCCTGACCAAGCGGGCCAGTGGTGGTTTCGACGCCGGGCGTATGGCCAAATTCAGGGTGGCCGGGGGTCTTGGAGCCCCATTGGCGGAAGGCTTCCAATTCATGGCGTGTGACGGCCTTAAAACCGCTAAGGTGCAAGAGCGCATAGATCAGCATGGAGCCGTGGCCCGCCGACAGCACAAACCGGTCGCGATCAATCCAGTCTGGCTTGGCGGCGTCAAATTTCAAAAACCGTGACCAGAGCACGGTTGCGGCATCCGCAAGGCCCATCGGGGCGCCAAGGTGTCCGGACTTGGCCTTGCCAACGGCGTCCATCGACAGAACGCGAATGGCATCGGCCATAGCTTGAGGAGAGGCGGGCATGATATGTCCTGATCAAAGCCAATGTTTGCAGCGACCTTGCATGCTCGGCGGGCTTGGTCAAGCAAGCCAGACCTTGTGCCAGATCGCACGGCGTTTATAGAAGAATTGTGCAACGGTGCGAAGCGCGTAGGCGCGAGCCCTGATTGAGTGCGAGAGAAATAACCGGTGTCAGACCCACGAGACCTAGTGACGGGGCCTTCGCCCCTTGATCTTGCCATATTGCGACTGGATCGCGCCCTGGTCGGGCTTGAGCAGCGCATGGATGGCCGCCCACGCTCGCTTGAGGTGGCGCGAAATGATTTGTTCGAGCACGATTCTTCGCAATTGGCCGCCCAGCTACAGGCGGCCCAGCTGCGCGAGCGCGAGCTTATACTGGCGGGCCGCGAGGCTTCGCAGGCCCTCGCCCAGGCCATGAGCGACATTGAAAACGCGCTTCGGTTTAATGCCGCCATGACGCCCAACCCTGCCGATGATGCGGAGGACTAGCCATGTCCCAGATCACCATCCAGATTAATGGAAGGCCCTATACGGTGGGCTGTGAGGACGGGCAGGAGGCCCATCTGACCCAGCTCGCAACCGTGTTTGACCAACAGGTACGTCAGGTGACTCAGTCGGTTGGGCCCTTGGCCGAAACCCGGCTTTTCTTGATGGCGGCCCTGATGATGGCCGATGAATTGGCCGATGCGCGCAGTCGTCTGGGTCAGGCGCAGGACCAGGCGGTCAAGCGGGTTGCCGAACAGGCTGCCAGCGACACGCGCAGTGCCAAGGCGCTGGAAATGATCGCCCGTCGGATTGAGGCCTTATCGGCCAAGGCCGAGCCCTGACGCGGTCTTGAAGGGCCTATTTGCATTCAAGCCTTGAGGCGGGGGCCTAGGTCCCCTACCTTAGGGATGGCGGGTCATGCTGTGGTTCGCGTCGAAGACTTCTAATCCCGGGGACCTTAATCATCCTCAATGGGAGCTGTGCCTGCCCGCGACCGTGGTTTCGGGCATACGGCCCCCACCTGGCAAGCCAGGTCCGAGGGGATTGAACACGTCTTCACGGTCTCTGCGGCGCCGCCACCCCATCTACCCCTGCCCGGTAATGTCTTTCGCCCATGGTTCATGCCTCTGCCGCCTCGGCCAAGACCCTGCTGCGGGCCCAGATGAAGGCGGTGCGCGCCAAGGCCGCCAAGGACAATCCAGATGCCGCCGATCAGGTGATCCAGCACTTGCCGCCTAGCCTTATTGGCTGTTTTGAGACGGTGGCAGCCTATTATCCGCTTGGCTCGGAAATCGATCCGCGTCCCTTGATGGCGCATCTGGCCAAGGCCGGCGCGCGCCTAGCCCTGCCCAGGGCCAAGGCGGACGAGCCCTTGCAGTTTCATGTCTGGCAGCCGGGTGATGCTTTGGAAAAGAGCGGCTTTGGCGTGGCCGAGCCCTTGGCCAGCGCACCGCCCTGCCAACCGGACCTGATCATTGTGCCCTTGCTGGCCTTTGACCGATTGGGCGGGCGCATGGGCTATGGCCAGGGCCATTATGATCGCACCCTAGCTGTGCTTCGCCGTCAGGGCGATGTGGTCGCTCTGGGGCTGGCCTTCGATGCCCAGGCGGTGGCGACCTTGCCGATTGAAGATCATGACCAGACTCTGGACGGGATTTTGACGCAAATGCGCTATATCCCCATCCAAAGGAAAATTTGAATATGCGCTTTGCTTTTTTTGGAGACGTGGTCGGCAAGTCTGGCCGGGATGGTCTGGCCGATCATTTGCCGGGTCTTAGGCGCAGCCTGGGCCTTGAGTTTGTGATTGTGAATGCCGAGAACGCTGCGGCGGGCTTTGGCATTACCGAAAACACCGCCCGCGAATTGTTCGAGGCCGGGGCCGATTGCCTGACGCTTGGCAATCATTCCTGGGACCAAAAAGAGGCCCTGACCTATATTGTCCGCGAGCCGCGCCTGATCCGGCCGCTGAACTATCCGCCGCTGGCCGATGCGCCGGGGCGAGGTGCGCAATTGTTTGAAACCGAGCGCGGCCACAGGGTCCTGGTGATCAATCTGTTGGGCCGGGTGCATATGGACGCCCTGGATGACCCGTTTGCGGCGGTGGACCGCGAGCTGGACGCCTGTCCGCTGGGCTCAGTCTGTGATGCGGCCATTGTCGATATGCATGCCGAGGCGACGTCGGAAAAAATGGCCATGGGGCATTTTTGTGATGGCCGGGCCAGCCTGATTGTCGGCACCCATACCCATGTGCCGACGGCCGATTGCCAGATCTTGAACGGCGGTTCGGCCTATCAGACCGATGCTGGAGCCTGCGCGGATTATGACAGCGTGATTGGCAATCAAAAAGAAGAGCCCCTGCGCCGCTTTACCACCCGAATCTCCGGTGGCCGCTATCAGCCTGCCTCTGGACCTGCGACCGTCTGCGGCGTGTTTGTCGAGACCGATCCTGCCACGGGCCTTGCCCTGCGGGTCGAACCGATTCGGGTTGGTGGGCGCCTATCGACCCATATTCCACAGGTCTAGGGCGCTTTTCCCCGACGCCTTTCCAGTTTCGTTATACCGTTTTCCCCGCGCAGGCGGGGACCCAGAATGTCATTCTCAAACGGTGGGTCACGGTCTGGGTCCCCGCCTGCGCGGGGAAGGCGGGGTGGGGCGGCTTGTGCGCCGCTTCTCGCGCCATCATTGGGCCTCACACTGAGCTCGTCAAAGGACGGCGATCCCCGCTCCTCTCCGCCGCCTTCCCCGCGAAGGCGGGGATCCAGAGGGCGGCCCTCAAGCGGAGGAAAGGTTCTGGGTCCCCGCCTGCGCGGGGAAGGCGGGGTGGGGGGCTAGCCCAGTATGCCGATCTGGTTGGAATTTAATCGGCCCAAAAGCTCGCCCAAGCCCACAATGTCCTGATCAGACCAGCGGTCGCGGAACACTTCGGTGGCCAGCCGCTCAAAGGTCGCGCGCGCGTCCTTGACCACGGCTAGGCCAGTTTCGGTCAAGACCACATAGGCCAGACGCGCATCGCGCGGGTCTGGCTGTCGCGCCACCAGGCCCAGTTTTTCAAGAGGCACAGCCATCCGCGTTACGGTCGAGGCGCTGATATTCAGGCGCTTGGCCAAGTCAACCCGGGTTAGGCGCAGCATCGGGGCCTGCTGCAAATGCATCAAGAGCAGGGCCTCTTTCAGGCCAAGACCATGCACGCCGCCCAGCGCGCCGGAAAACCGTTCCTCAAGCCGGGCCTGGGCTTGAAACAGATGCAAGATGGCAGTTAGGGAGGATTGGGTCATGGCCATATATTCGCACATATTAATTGCATACGCAAGTATCTTGCAATCGTCTTGTCTGTGCAATCTGAGAATTTGCGGCAAGGGATGACAAAAGCGCCTGACCAAGGCTA
>JBIIZD010000087.1:0-11274 GCA_044346445.1 Caulobacteraceae bacterium | reverse complement strand
ACCGCCTGCACACCCGTGACCTCGTTTCAGGGCTTTCAGGCGATCGAGGAAAAGCCACAGGACGTCAAGGTCAAGGTCGATACCAAGTCGGTCGTTATGGCGAGGCTGGGCTCGCCAACCGCCGTCTCGACCTTTGATCCCAATCTTTGGTTCTATATGGCCCAGGCCAAGCAAACCGTTGCCTTCTATCAGCCGACCGTGAGTGAGCGCTCCGTCGTCGCAATCGCCTTTGACAAGGACAGCGAACTGGTCACCTCGGTCAGCAGCTATACGCTGAAAGACGGCAAGGTGTTTGCCTATAATACCCGCGAAACCCCGACCCGTGGCCGCGAACTGACCGTCCTTGAGCAATTGCTTGGCACAGTGGGCCGTGGCGGCCTGCTTCCACAGGATGACGAGCGCAACATGCCCGGCGGCGGCAGCAATCGCGGCGATCAATAGGTTTTAAGACTGATTACCCCAAACAAAACGCCCCGGAGATCGCTCTCCGGGGCGTTCTTCTTAGATTTGTAAAAGCGCCTAACCCGAATGGGCCAGAACCGCCAACAGCAAGAGCGCCACAATATTGGCAATCTTGATCATGGGGTTCACGGCAGGGCCGGACGTGTCCTTGTATGGATCGCCGACCGTATCACCGGTCACAGCCGCCTTGTGCGCGTCTGAGCCCTTGCCGCCGAAATTACCTTCTTCGATATATTTCTTGGCATTGTCCCAAGCACCGCCGCCCGAAGTCATGGAGATGGCGACAAACAGGCCTGTCACAATTACGCCCATCAACATGGCCCCCAGGGCCGAAAACGCTTCAGCGCGTCCGGCAATGGCCTGGATGGCAAAGAATAGGGCAATCGGTGACACCACAGGCAGGAGCGACGGCACGATCATCTCGCGAATCGCCGCCTGGGTCAGGATGTCCACGGCCTTGGCATAGTCAGGCTTGGCCTTGTATTCCATAATGCCGGGGATTTCGCGGAACTGACGACGCACCTCGGCCACAACGGCCTCGGCAGCGCGGCCAACAGCGGTCATGGACATGCCACCAAACAAGAAGGGCAAAAGGCCGCCAAAGAACAGGCCAACTACCACATAAGGATTGGACAGATCAAAAGCCACCTCGCCCATGCCCGCGAAATACGGGAACTGCTCGGGATTGGCCGCGAAGAACTTCAGGTCCTGGGTATAGGCTGCAAACAGCACCAGAGCGCCCAGGCCTGCCGAACCAATGGCATAGCCCTTGGTCACAGCCTTGGTCGTATTACCCACAGCGTCGAGCGCGTCCGTCGAGACCCGCACCTCGTGTGGAAGTCCAGCCATTTCGGCAATGCCACCGGCATTGTCGGTGACCGGTCCAAACGCATCCAGAGCCACGATAAAGCCAGCCAGGGCCAACATGGTCGTGGTGGCAATCGCCACACCGAACAGGCCGGCATACTGGAAGGTGACAATAATGCCGATAATGATCGCAATCGCTGGCGCTGCTGTCGATTCCAGCGATACGGCCAAGCCCTGGATCACATTGGTGCCGTGACCTGAAACCGAGGCCTTGGCCACCGAACGCACAGGCCTAAAGGCTGTGCTGGTATAGTATTCGGTAATGACGACAATCGCCGCCGTCACACCCAGACCAACCAGACCGCATATGAACAGGGCATTGGCATCAACCATCTTGCCCTGAATGGACACAGCTTCTGGCACGAGCGTATGGATCACTTGATAGACGCCGGCCACGGACAGAAGTCCCGTCACGATCAGGCCCTGATAAAGCGCGCCCATAATGTTTTGGCTCTTGCCCAGACGCACAAAGAAGGCACCGATAATCGAGGCTGGAATACAAATGCCGCAAATGGCCAGTGGCAACAGCATCATCGGTTCGACATTCGCCGTACCCCGGAAGAAGATCGCCGCCAGAACCATGGTGGCAACCGTGGTCACCGCATAGGTTTCAAACAGGTCCGCCGCCATACCCGCACAGTCACCAACATTGTCGCCGACATTGTCGGCAATGGTGGCGGGATTGCGAGGATCGTCTTCGGGAATGCCAGCCTCAACCTTGCCAACCATATCGCCGCCGACATCAGCACCCTTGGTAAAGATACCCCCGCCCAGACGCGCAAAGATGGAGATCAAGGAGGCACCAAACCCTAGCGCCACCATACCATCAATGACTTCACGGCCCGTTGGATCAAGGCCTTCAATCTTGGTCAGATAAGCAAAATAACCGGCCACCCCGATCAGGGCAAAGCCTGCGACCAACATGCCGGTAATCGCGCCGGACTTAAAGGCCAAGCCAAGGCCCTTTTGCAGGCTCTCAGACGCCGCCTGAGCGGTTCGCACATTGGCGCGCACCGAGATCAGCATGCCAGCAAAGCCAGCCAGACCCGACAAGACAGAGCCAATGACAAACCCAATCGCCGCATGTGGGCCGATCAGAAAATAGACAATGGCCAAGATCACCACGCCGACCATGGCAATGGTTGTATATTGACGCCGAAGATAGGCTTGAGCGCCTTCTTGAATGGCCGCAGCGATTTCCTGCATCTTATCGCTACCTGCCGAGGCCCGCATCAGGGTTGCGCTTTGAACAATGCCATAAAGCACTGCCAAGACCCCCGCGGCTATGACCCACCAAATATATGAACTCATGTCTGAAACGACCCTTCCCTGTTTACCTGTCTTCCAGGTTGGCAAAACCACCCAAAAGCGTCCGACTGGACTTACGCGGCCAGCGGCATGGGAACCGTATCTGCCCCCCCGCTGCGCTGTACCGGGGGAAACTGCCAAAACTAGACGGCCAACGCAACCATTAGCGAAGTTTCAGCCTCAATGGATCTTTGGGCAGGTTTGATGTCCGACCTAAAGTGGCGGACCGGGCCTTACATCAAGGATCATGATCTTGCCCATGTCCTTGGCACCGAGATGGCGAGTCCAGGCCTCTTTGATCACGGCGTTCATCTTGGCCTTATCCAGCTTGCCAGGCTGTCCTGCAATGCCCAGATAGGACTTGTAGCTAGAGCGAATAATGGCATCGCGGATATAGGGTCGGGCATTGTAAATCTTGACCGTATGCGCCACGTCCGGGACCACAATACCCATTCGAAAACTGACAAACACATATTGCACAATCTTGCCGTCTTCGACGATTGCAAAAGGCACGCCAGCAAATTCGACATATTGCGGGGTTTCTTTTTTTTCCTCGGCCAAGGCATTGGGCGACGTGCAGAGCAAGACCAATGCGGATAGGGCCAAACGCCAAAGCAATGTGAGCTTGTGAACCATGACCGCTAAACTAGGCTTCAATCTTTAACCAAGCCTTGCTGCGCGGCGATTACGGGTGCTGATAGCCCTTGACCCTGATCGGTTGGGCCTGGCCATGCCAGCAGACCGTGTGCGCCAGCTCTGCGGTCATCCGCCCGATCCGGGTTAAGCCAAGACCTGCGTCCAGCCCCGCCGCAACAAAGCCGTCGGCTGAACCTTCCGGCACGGCACAGACAATTTCATAATCATCGCCGCCCGTTGCCAGATTAAGAAAAGCCTGAGCCGGATCGGGCGCGCCTTCGATCCAGTGCCTCGCCGCCGGGGACACGGGCAGGCGGTCTAGGTCAAGCACCATGCCTAGATGGCTGGCCCGCCCAATATGCCCGCAATCGCCAACCAGGCCATCCGACACATCCGCGGCGGCATTGGCATGGCTCAGCAAGGCCTGACCAAGGCTCAAGCGCGGCTGGGGGCAGTGATAGCGCTCTAACAAAAAGGACTGATCGGCGGCGCAAAGCCCTAGATCCTCCCCGCGCGCCAGCCTTAGGCCCAGATGCGCATCGCCAATCGTTCCGGAGACAAAAATCAGATCCCCTGCCCGTGCGCCCGCGCGCCGCACCATGCCTCCAGCCTTAACCCAGCCCAGCGCCGTCAAGCTGGCCGTCAGGGGGCCGGGAGTTGAGGTCGTATCGCCGCCAAAAAGCGCAAGCCCATAGGCGGCAAGATCAAGCTTAAGCGCGGCTGCGAACAGGTCTCTTGCCGCATGGTCATAATGGGTCGGCCAACTGATTGACAAGAAACAGCCATAAGGCTCGGCGCCCTTGGCGGCCAAGTCCGACAGATTGGTACGCAGCAGCTTTTGCGCCACGCGGTCGCCGCGTTCCTGCGGCATAAAATGCACACCCTCGACCAGGGCGTCTTGGGTAATCACCAGATCGAAACCGGGCCGCGCAGCAATAATGGCCGCGTCATCCAGCAGGCCCAGCGCCTCGGGCGCACCAAAGGTTAAGGGCGCAAACCGCCGCGCAATATCGGCAAACTCATCAGACCCGCTCATGGCGCGCTATGGCATCGAGGGCCCCATTAACAAACCCCGGCTCCACCCCTTCAAAGAAGGATTTGGCGATTTCCAAATACTCATCAATGACGATTTCGGTAGGGATTTCCTTCAGGTGGCTGAGTTCAAACGCCCCGGCCCGCAGGATAGAGCGAACGGTTGCGTCCAGACGGTCCAACCGCCAATCCTTGGCCAGCCGTTTGGCGATCATCTGGTCAATCCTGGCCTGATCGGCCACGACGCCGCGCACGATCTGGGCGAAAAATTCTTCATCGGCCTGGGCCAGAGGTTCGCCCTCCATATCGGCATCAAACCGGTGATCAATAAACTCGCGCACCACCGCCTCAGCGCCAACGCCCGACACCTCCATCTGGTAGAGGGCCTGAATCGCCGCCAGCCGCGCCACGGAGCGCGATTGATGGGCCTTGGTCGGCTTGGCCGGACTCATCGAACCTGACCAAGCAGACGACGGCGAAGCGCGATCATGGCAAGGGCTGCCTCGGCTGCCGCGCCGCCCTTATCGCCTTCAGCCACCCGCGCCCGCGCCAGAGCCTGGGTCTCGTTTTCCGTGGTCAAGATACCATTACCTATCGCTAGTCTACGACCAATCGTAAGCTCCATCAGCCCGCGTGCAGACTCGTTGGACACGATCTCGAAATGATAGGTCTCGCCGCGGATCACACAGCCAAGGGCCACATAACCGTCATAGCGAACCCCGGTCGGCCTGTGCCCAAACTCCTCGGCCAAGGCAATCGCGCCTGGAATTTCCAAGGCTCCTGGCACAGACACCACATCGATCTCACAGCCGGCATCGTCAAGCATATTCTTCGCGCCGCGCAATTGTTCATCGGCAATATGGTTGTAATACCGCGCTTCAACGATCAAGATACGCAAAGGTTCCTGCATCATGGCCTAACCCTCCCCAATCGGTTGGCGTGCTGTAATCTTCAGGCCATAGCCTTCAAGCGCGGCGGGCTTGGCCTGGCTTGACGTTAACAGGATCATTTCGCGCACGCCCAGATCCAGCAAGATCTGCGCGCCAACGCCATAGTCGCGCAAGGCGCGGGTCTTGGCCTCATGACCTTCCTGAATGCCATAGCGTTCCGACAGCCAAGCTGGATTGGAATCGCGAATAAACACCGCCACACCCGCCCCGTCATAATCGGCAAGCGCTCTAAGCGCCTGGGGCACATAGTCGCGACGGGCATCAATATGGCCAAGCATGTCGGCGGCAAAATCGACCTGATGCATGCGCACAAGCGTGGACTGGTCGGCCTCGATCCTGCCCTTGGTAAGGACGACATGCTCGGTGCGGTCGATCACATTGCGATAAATCATCATGCGGAAGTGACCACCATAAACGCTCTCGAACGGTGTCTCGATCACCCGTTCGACATTGCGCTCGGTGCGGCGGCGATAGGCGATCAGGTCGGCAATCGTGCCGATCTTAAGACCGTGCAATTGCGCAAAGCTGACCAGGTCCGGCAGACGCGCCATGGAGCCGTCATCATTCATGATCTCACAGATCACGCCGGAGGGATAAAGTCCGGCCAGACGGCTGATATCGACCGCGGCCTCTGTGTGACCGGCACGCACCAGCACGCCGCCATCCTTGGCGACCAGCGGAAAAACATGGCCCGGCGAGACAATATCATCAGCCCCGCGGGTGGGATCAATCGCGACCGCGACGGTGCGGGCGCGGTCATGCACGGAAATGCCTGTGGTCACGCCCTCCCTCGCCTCGATCGAGACGGTAAAGGCGGTAGAGTGCTCGGCCCGGTTATCGGACGTCATGGGCGGCAGGCGCAGCTGGCGGGCGCGGTCAGCCGTGATCGACAGACAGATCAGGCCGCGCGCGTGCTTGGCCATGAAATTGATCTGTTCGGGCGTGGCCATCTGGGCCGGAATGATCACATCGCCTTCATTCTCGCGATCCTCGGCATCGACCAGAATATAGGGGCGGCCATTGCGGGCATCTTCGATAATGTCTTCGATCGGTGAGATCGGGGTATCGGATAGTTTAGACATGAATTTAAGCCGTCTCCTGCCAGCGCGCCGCATAGCGGGCCAGCATGTCAATTTCCAGATTTACCCGTGACCCAACCACAATCTGGCCCAGTGTGGTCACGTCCCAGGTGTGGGGGATGATGTTAACGCCAAACACGTCGTCATGCACCGCATTGACGGTCAGGGATACACCCTCCAGGGCTATTGAGCCTTTTTGGGCAATATAGCGGTGTAGGGGCTTGGGCGCGCGCACCTCCAGCCGGTGCGATCCGCCCTCAAGTCGTACCGACAAGACCTCGCCCAGCCCATCGACATGGCCAGAGACAATATGCCCGCCCAGTTCGTCACCGACCTTGGTCGCGCGCTCAAGATTGATCCGAGCACCGACGCTCCATTGGCTCAAGGTCGTCAGGGACAAGCTTTCCGCCGACACCTCAACTGCAAACCAGTCATCACCCTTTTCCACCACAGTGAGGCAGCAGCCGGAATGGGCGATTGAGGCGCCAATATCGATTGTGGCCAGGTCATAGGCCGTCGTGATCTCAAACCGCCGGTCGCGGTTGGTATCCTTGATGGCGCGCACCCGGCCTATATCGGTAACAATGCCTGTAAACATTCACATCCTCTCATAGCGTTCCCACACATCGTCCCCAAGCGGCACAATCTGTGAGCGTCGAAACCGGGGCGCGGTGGCTAGGCTGCCAAGGTGTAGCGCGCCAAGGCCAGAGCGTCCCTCCTGCCCCAAGACAATCGGGGCCCTAAACCATTCCAGCCGATCTACCAGACCGCTGAGTATAAAGCTTGCGGCCAACTGGCCACCGCCTTCGATATAGAGCCGATCTAGCCCGATCCCAATATGTTTACCCAATTGCGCCAATTGCCAGACCGCGTCCGCAATGCCGGGCCTATCGCCCTTGAGACAGACCCCGATTACCCCAGCGTCGATCAAGGCCAAATTCAGTGGGCTAGTGCTGATTAGAACGGTGGGCACGTCCCGCGCCGTCTGGACCAGTTTTGACGATATGGGCAGCCTTTGGTGGCTGTCAAACACGACCCGCGCGGGCTGGCGACCCTGATAGCCCTCAAGGCGCACGGTCAATTCAGGATCATCGGCCAGGGCGGTGCCGATGCCGATTACCACCGCATCATGTTCAGACCTTAGCCTATGGCCCTGCTCGCGCGCCTGAGGGCCCGTGATCCAGCGGCTTTCGCCCTTGGCCGTGGCAATCTTGCCATCCAGCGAGGTGGCGAGTTTCTGTGTGACCAAAGGCCCTGGCGTCATGCCTCGGGCTCGTCGCTGAGCCCCTCCTCGCCCAAAAACTTGGCAAAGTCCTGGGTTTCGCGAAAGTCGCGATAGACCGAGGCGTAGCGGACATAGGCGACCTCATCCAGGGTCTTGAGCGCCTTCATCACCAGTTCGCCGACCACATGGCTGGGAAGCTCCGATTCGCCCATGCTTTCCAGTTGGCGAACAATGGCCGAGACCATCCGCTCCACCCGCTCGGCATCGACCGGGCGCTTGCGCAGGGCGATGGATAGCGAATTGACCAGCTTGTCGCGATCAAACGGTGTGCGCCGCCCAGAGCGTTTCAGTATGGTCAGTTCACGTAACTGTACCCGCTCAAACGTGGTGAACCTGCCGCCGCATTCGGGACAATTGCGCCGTCGCCGGATCGCCGCCCCGTCTTCCGAAGGGCGGCTGTCCTTGACCTGGCTTTCCATGTGTCCGCAAAATGGGCAGCGCATACTCTAACTCCCCGCCATGCGGTAAGGTGACTAGCCGTAGATCGGGAACCGGGCGCAGAGGGCCATGACCTCTTCGCGCACCGCAGACTCAACCTTGCCATTATTGTCACCATTTGTCGCCAGCCCGTCCACTACGGTTGCGATCAGGCTGCCGATGCGAGCAAATTCGGCCTCACCAAAACCGCGCGTGGTGCCGGCGGGCGAGCCAAGGCGCACCCCCGATGTGGTCATGGGCGGGGTTGGGTCAAACGGGATGCCGTTCTTGTTACAGGTGATGTGGGCACGCTCAAGGCTGGCCTCGGTCGCCTTGCCGGTCACGCCCTTGGGGCGCAGGTCAACCAGCATCAGGTGGCTGTCGGTACCGCCCGATACAATGGCCACACCACCGGCTTCCAGGCTTGCGGCCATGGCGCGGGCATTGGTGACCACCTGTTGGGCATAGAGCTTGAATTCAGGGCGCAGGGCCTCACCAAACGCCACAGCCTTGGCCGCGATCACATGCATCAAGGGGCCGCCCTGTAGGCCGGGAAACACAGCTGAATTGAACTTCTTGCCCAGATCCAGATCATTGGACAGGATCATACCGCCGCGCGGTCCGCGCAGGGTCTTGTGGGTGGTGGTGGTGCAAACATGCGCGTGCGGCAAGGGGCTGGGATAGGCCCCGCCCGCAATCAAACCAGCATAATGGGCCATATCGACCATCAGATAGGCACCGATACTGTCAGCAATCTCGCGGAACCTAGCAAAATCAATGTGGCGGCTATAGGCCGAGCCCCCGGCAATGATCAGCTTGGGCTTTTCGCGCAGGGCCGTGGCGGCCAAGGTGTCATAATCGATCAGGTGCGTGACCGGATCGACCGAATAGGCAATGGGCCGGAACCACTTGCCCGACTGGTTGGCAGGCGAGCCATGAGTCAGGTGACCACCGGCGGCCAGATCCATGCCCAAAAACGCATCGCCGGGCTGCAACAGGGCCAAGAACACAGCCTGATTGGCCTGGGCGCCCGAATGGGGCTGAACATTGGCATAGGCGCAATTGAACAGGGCCTTGGCCCGCTCAATCGCCAAGGTCTCAGCAATATCAACAAATTCGCAGCCGCCATAATACCGGCGGCCTGGATAGCCCTCGGCATACTTATTCGTCAGGATCGAGCCTTGGGCCTCGAGCACGGCGCGCGAGACAATGTTTTCCGACGCGATCAGCTCGATCTGGGTCTGCTGACGCTCCAATTCGTGGGCAACACTGGCAAACAGTTCGGAATCTGCATCCTTAAGCGAGGCGCCAAAAAAGGCGTCCAGGGCGGCCGATGGCTTGGGGGCTTGCACAGTCATAGGGGGCCTTTCGTGAAAAATCGGGGACTCAAGGCGCAGCGCGCTTTTGCGGTCCTGTTTACCGCCCCTTTGGGTTTGTTCAATGCTTAGCAGCAAAATCGGGTTCGGATTGGGCGTAATGTCGGCACAATCCATCACAGATGGCGGGCGCGCCCCCTGCCGGTCAAAGCCGCTGCATCAATTCGATACGGTTGCCGAACGGGTCTTCTGTGAAAATCCGTCGATACTGGTCCAATCCTGAATCTCGCTTCACAGCCCATCCTCCATCGCGCAAAACCGAGATGATCGGATCAAGATCAGTAACTAGAAACGCTGGGTGCGCCTTTTGCGCTGGGCGAAAGTCCAGCTCGACGCCGACATGAACCTTGACGGCCTCATTCTCAAACCAACAGCCACCGCGCCCGGCCATATCTGCGGGTTTTGGCACCTCAGCGAGCCCCAGTACGTCTTGATAAAAAGCTCTAGCCTTGTTCTCGCCGCCAACCGGTATGGCCAGCTGGACATGGTCTATACCCTTGATCATGCTTGGCTCGCCCCTCGCAAATCCGCGATGTCAACCCCGCGCCGCCAAGGCCCGCTTGAGTTTACCGATCGCGATCTTTTCCAACACCCTATGATCGACATTGTGCGGACCAATGGCAATGGCCTCGATTCCGGTTGCCGTATCCACCGCCGCACAGCGCAGATAAGCCCCTTGGCGGACGAACTCGACAATAATGTCGGGATCGGGCGGGCCTGCCATCGGACCTCAGGCGGCGCGGCCGCCAAGACGCTGGACATTGCAGCGCGACCACAGCTTGTCGAGCGCGCCAACCAGATCATCCAGCATCTGGTCCGTATGGAACGGGGTTGGGGTAAACCTTAGCCGCTCGGTCCCGCGCGGCACGGTCGGGTAATTGATCGGCTGCACATAGATATTGTGGTCCGACAATAAGAGGTCCGATACCAGCTTGCAGTGCACAGGGTCACCGACCAGCAAGGGCACAATATGACTGACAGACGGCATGACCGGCAGGCCAACCGCGCGCATCTTGCGCTTCAGGCTCTCGGCCCGCTCCTGATGGCTCTGGCGCACCTCGTCATGCTCTTTTAGCCACCGCACACTGGCCAGCGCGCCAGCCGTCAGGGCGGGCGGCAAGGATGTGGTGAAGATAAAGCCCGATGCAAACAGTCGGATGGCATCGACCATATCGGCGTCACCGGCAATATAGCCGCCCATGACCCCAAACGCCTTGCCCAGCGTGCCTTCGATAATATCAATATCGGCCATGACGCCGTCACGCTCGGCCACGCCCGCGCCGCGAACGCCATAGAGGCCAACGGCATGAACCTCGTCCAGATAGGTCAGGGCCCCGTATTTTTTGGCAAGCGCAATGGTTCCTGCCAAATCGGCAATATCGCCGTCCATGGAATAGACGCTTTCGAACGCAATCAGCTTGGGCGCGTCCAGAGGAGCGGCCTTGAGCAGGCTTTCCAAATGCTCAAGATCATTATGCTTGAAAACTTCGCGCTTGCCGCCGCCATTGCGGATACCTGCAATCATCGAGGCATGGTTTAGCTCATCAGAGAAAATGATCAGGCCGGGCAGGATCTTGTACAGGCTCGACAGCGCCGCCTCATTGGCGACATAGCCAGAGGTGAACAAGAGCGCCGCGTCCTTGCCGTGCAGGTCGGCCAGTTCAAGCTCAAGCTCGACATGGTGATGGGTGGTGCCAGAAATATTGCGCGTGCCGCCGGAGCCGGAGCCATTGGCATCAATCGCCTGATGCATGGCGTCAAGCACGACCGGGTTTTGGCCCTGGCCCAGATAGTCGTTGGAGCACCAGACCACGATCTCGCGCTCGCCCGCTTCGGATACCCAGGTCGCTTTTGGAAATTGG
>JBIIZD010000084.1:0-12030 GCA_044346445.1 Caulobacteraceae bacterium | reverse complement strand
CGGTAGCGGCCTTCTGACCGAACCTGTCCAACTGCTGCCTGAAATGCGGCCTTATAATCCATTACCATCGCCCTTGAGCCAGAATGCGAACCTTTAGCGCACATTCCCATTGACCGAGTTTAACAGGCCAAACCGCCCGCCGTCATCCTAATGATAGTTTAAACTTTAGACAAATCCCTTCCGTGGTCGAAATGCCGCACGATCACCCAAAGGCCTAGGCTTAAAAACCGAAGCTCAGCTGGCCAATAAAGTCCATTGCGGCATCAAGTATGGTGCAGAGTCTGCGCCCGCGTCTCGCCAAGCGCATAAAAAATACCAAATGACCCCCGCAATCTGGCTTTGGATCGGTTTGGCACATGGTATGAATGCCTATCAACAGGGAAGGCAAGGCCTATGATCGAGGTTTCATCTAAGACAGAGGCGGGCCATGCCACGCGGCCAGACGAGTCGTCTGATCGCAATCTGGCCTATCTGGTTTATGGCCTCTTATTCTTTTCGCTGTTTTTCGCCGGGGCTCCGGCCTTGGTTGCCGTGATCATTGCCTATTCAAGACGCGGGGATGTCTCGCCCATGATTGCGAGCCACCACCGCTTTCAAATCCTGATCTTTTGGGTCTCCATGGTCCTGGCCCTGATTGGCGGGATCAGCATATTGGCCGCCCTGGGCACACTGATCGGCAATCTGTCGCAATCCATTAGCCATGAAGGCTCAATCTCCCTCAATAATTTCAGCCTAGAGGTCCGGGATGTGCATATGCCGGTGGCGACCGTAACCTTTGCCTCGATCGCGCTCATTGCGACCTTATTGACGGGGTTTTGGTTGGTTTTGACATCCATATTTGGGGCCTTGCGGCTTGCCTCGGATCGCGGGATCGGTCAAAGCCGTGGCTAGAGGCATGCCCCTGCCCCTTGGCTGCTAATCATTGGAAGACCTTGCATGACTGTTCCAAGCCTTGCCCCCTATCCTGCCACGCGCCTACGCCGCTTGCGCCAGAGTGATTGGACCCGGCGTTTGGTGCGCGAGACTGTGCTGACCCCCAATGACCTGATCTGGTCGATGGTCGTGCATGACGGCGAGGAAGACCGCATACCCGTTGCCTCCATGCCGGGCATGGAACGCTTGAGCGTGCGTGAAGCGGCCAAGGCGGCGGTACTGGCCAGAGACCTCGGCATTCCCGCCATTGCCGTGTTTCCGCATATTGATGGGGCAAAAAAGGATGTCTATGGCACCGAGGCCCATAATCCAAACGGTCTGATTGCCGACGCGGTCAAGGCCATGAAGGATGCCGCCCCAGAGGTTGGGATCATGTGCGATGTCGCGCTCGACCCCTTTACCGATCACGGCCATGACGGCCTGATCGAAAATGGCCGCATCCTCAATGACGCCACGATTGAGCGCCTGATCGAACAGGGCCTGATGCAGGCCAGGGCCGGTGCAGACATTCTGGCGCCGTCCGACATGATGGATGGCCGCGTCGGTGCCATTCGCGGTGCGCTGGAAGGCGCAGGCCTTAGCGATGTAATGATCATGTCCTATGCGGCCAAATATGCCTCAGCCTTTTATGGCCCCTATCGCGATGCCATAGGTTCGGCCAAGGCCCTGCAAGGCGATAAAAAGACCTATCAGATGGATCCGGGCAATACGGATGAGGCCCTGCGCGAAGTGGCGCTGGACATAGCCGAGGGCGCCGACATGGTCATGGTCAAGCCTGGCATGCCCTATCTGGACATTATCCGCCGGGTGGTTGAAGCCTTTGCCATGCCGACTTTCGCCTTTCAGGTCAGCGGCGAATACGCCATGATCATGGCTGCTGGCGGCAAGGGCTGGATCGATGAAGACCGCGCCATGCTCGAAAGCCTACAGGCCTTCAAGCGCGCGGGCTCAGCCGGGATCATCACCTATTTTGCACCAAGAGCGGCTAAGCTTTTGGGGAGCTAGGGCTTAAGTCTGGCGGCCAGACTGGACGTGTCCCAGCGCCTGCCGCCCAGGGCCTGAACCTCGGCATAAAACTGATCGACAAGGGCAGTTAGCGCCAATTGCGAACCGTTTGCGCGGGCTTCATCGAGCACGAGACCCAGATCCTTGCGCATCCAATCGACGGCAAAGCCAAACTCAAACTGGCCTTGGACCATGGTTTTCCAGCGATTATCCATCTGCCAAGACTGGGCGGCGCCTTGGCTGATCGCAGCCAATACGGCATCCGTATCCAGACCGGCGTTTTTCGCAAAATGCACAGCCTCGGCCAGACCCTGAACCACCCCTGCAATACAGATCTGGTTGACCATCTTGGCCAGTTGGCCGCTTCCCGACTCGCCCATATGCCGAATGGCCTTGGCATAGCTGGACAAGACGGGGATAGCCCGGTCATAGGCGCGCAGGTCGCCGCCGACCATAATGGTCAAGGCCCCATTGACCGCCCCGGCCTGACCGCCAGAAACCGGCGCATCGAGAAAGAAACGGCCCTGCGCGCCCGCCTGCAGCGCCATGGCCTTGGCCAATTTGGCCGATGTGGTGGTGTGATCGACTATGACTGCGCCATCCGCCATGACGGGCAAGATCTCCGCAACCAGACCGCTCACATCGTCATCATTGCCCACGCACAGGACAACCATCTCGCAGCCCACTGCGGCTTGAGCGGCCGTATCATGGACCGTGCCGACATGGTCCGCGCGCCATGCCCTAGCCTTGTCGGGGGATCGGTTAAAAACCTGCACCACATGCCCAGCCTTGGCCAGGTGCCCCGCCATGGGATGACCCATAACGCCCAGCCCGATAAAGCCTATCTGCATGCGACTATCCTTCAATCAGCGTGAACGCGGCTATACTTGCCACGATAATACAGGAGCGAGTCCCCCTCCATTGTATCAAAATCCGTCACCTCGCCGACAATCACCAGATGATCGCCCATCTGATGCTGGGCATGGACCTTGCAAGACAGTCGCGTCACTGCGGTCTTGAGCAGAGGCGCATCGTCGGCATGGGGACCGGCCACCACCTCGTCAGACTCCAGCTTATAGCCATCGCCGCGCGCAAATCGGTCAGAGACATGGCGGTCGCCCTGGGCCAGCACATTAATGCCAAAGGTCTGCGCCTTGGCAAACAACCGCCCGCGATCAGAGGCATCGTCCAGACACCACAAGATCAGTCTTGGAGTTAAGGACACTGAGGTAAAGGAATTGATGGTTACGCCATAGGCCCCTTGGCTGGGATCGGCGGGGTTTTGAGCAACAGTAACGACGGCAACGCCGGTCGCATAAGCGCCCAAGGCCCGGCGGTAACGGGTGGCTTCATCCATAATCAGGCTTAATTCCCATCTGGCAGCATAGGCGCATGCATAAAGGAGCGAAACCCCATCTTAACATCCAACCCTTATAGCCAAGTCATATAGCACCAAAACATGATGAGGCGAGGCATGGCGGACGGCGATAGACCGGTCATGATCAAAAAGGTCAAGAAAGTGATCGGCGGTGGCCACCATGGCGGCGCATGGAAGGTGGCCTATGCCGATTTCGTCACCGCCATGATGGCCTTTTTCCTGCTCATGTGGCTGATTAGTACCTCGTCACCGGAACAAAAGATCGGGATTGCGGGCTATTTTGCGCCTGCCAGTGCCTCCCAGTCCAGCAGCGGCGCGGGCGGCGTTCTAGGCGGCGTGTCTCTGAGTGCTGACAATTCGCGCAGCAGCGGCTCCAAGGATGTGATGGACAAGCCCGTTCCTCAGGCCCCCGCAAGCGCTGACGCCGGCAGCACGCCCAATGCTGCCGGTCATACCAGCTCTCAAGACAGCGAACGCGCCCAACGCGAAGACCAGAGCATGGATTCAGCTGCCCTGTCCCTACGCCAAGCCTTACAATCCATGCCAGAGCTCGCCGAGCTATCCAAACAGGTGCTGATTGATAAGACGCCAGAGGGCCTGCGCATTCAATTGGTTGACCAAGAAGGTCGCCCAATGTTCGATGGCGGATCCGCAAAACCCAATTCCAGGGCCAGGGTCTTGTTAAAAGCGGTCAGCAAGATTTTGAATCAATTGCCCAATCGGGTCAGCATAGCGGGCCATACCAGCGTTGATCCGAACAATCTGAAATCTGCCGATGAATGGGGACTATCTTCGAACAGGGCTGATGCCGCACGCACCGTGCTGGAGCAGTCGGGCCTGAGCAAGGCGCGGGTTTATCAAGTGGCCGGCAAGGCCAGCGTCGATCCGCTGTTTGCCGACGACCCCACCCTGCCCAGCAATCGGCGCATAACCATCACCCTGCTGCGCGAGGCCCCGGTCTTGCCGCCGGGCAAGACCTTCTGAATAATTCGGCAATACAAGTCATGATAGACTTGCAGTCTGATTGTGGATTTGGCCTAATGCGTCTCCAAGGATAATGATGGTCCTATCGAGGAATTCAACCAAGCGTGACGCACCATTTCGCCGCCAGACAGATCCGGTTCTTCCTGACCGCTCCGACGCCCTGCCCCTATTTGCCCGGCCGGAACGAGCGCAAGGTGTTTGCCCATCTGCCCGTATCCGATGGTGCCAGTGTCAATGACACCTTGACCCAGGTTGGGTTTCGTCGGTCGCAAAACATAGCCTATCGCCCGTCTTGCGAGGCCTGCGACGCCTGTTGGTCAGCGCGCATCCCTGTAACCGATTATGTGTTTTCCCGCTCCGAGCGCCGAAGCCTAGAGCGCAATAGCGACCTGACGCGCCAGATTGTATCGGCCCAGGCCAGTATGGAACAATTTGAACTGCTTAGCCGCTATCTGCACGCCCGGCACGCCGAGGGCGGCATGGTCGAAATGGCCTGGCCAGACTATGTTGCCATGGTTGAGGATACCGCCGTAAAGACCAACCTGATCGAGTATCGCGCCCCGTCTGACACAAATCCAAAAGGCGATCTGATTGCCTGCGCCCTGGTCGATGTCCTGGCCGATGGCCTATCGCTGGTCTATAGCTTTTTCGATCCCGATGCGTCCAAACGCAGCCTAGGCTCCTTTGTCATTCTGGATCATGTGGTGCAGGCACGACGGGCGAACCTGCCCAAGGTCTATCTTGGCTATTGGGTCAAGGGCAGCGACAAGATGGCCTATAAGGCCCGGTTCAGCCCCTTGGAAATCCTGCGCCCCGGCGGCTGGATTCTGATGTCGGCCAGGGATCGGGCAACCGATGCTGACCCCCAGCCCGATTAGGGCCTAAACCGCTTATTGGCCGCAAAGCCCCTGGGGGCTATCTTGCCAGCACTGCTGCGCCGCCCGACAAAATCGTTCCAGTCCGTCCAGGCGCGATTGCGTCCGGCGGAATCGATCCAGGACGGTCCAATCGCCTTGGTGAAGACGAGCGCATCGCGCAGGCCACCCTCGCGATAGGACTGCAACTTGACGCCCTTGCCACGAACCATTTCCGGCAACTCATCCAGTTTAAACACCAAAATCTTGCCATTATCGCCGATCACAGCCAGATGATCACCCTCTGCGGCCAGGCTGATACAGGCCCCAGCGTCATCGACGGTCAGCACCTGCTTGCCCGCCCGGCGAAAGGCAATCGCCTCGTCTTCAGGCAGGATAAAGCCATAGCCCGCCTTGGAGGCAATCACCCGCTTGCGACCGGGCTTATGGGTAAACACATCCAGTATCTTTACCGCATCATCAATATCGACCATCAGGCGCAAGGGCTCGCCATGGCCCCGGCCCGACGGCAGCTTGTCACAGCCAAGGGTAAAGAACCGGCCATCCGAGGCGAACAACAAAAGCTTGTCGGTCGTCTCAGCCGCGACCAAAAAGGCCAGCGAGTCGCCCTCTTTGAATTTCAGCTCCGAAGGGTCTTGAACCGCACCCTTGGCCGCGCGAATCCAGCCGCGTTCAGAGATCACCACCGTGATCGGCTCGCGCACAATCATGGCCTCAATGGCGGCTGCAGCATCCACCTGCGGTGCCTCGGCAAAATCGGTGCGGCGCTTGCCCACAGCCGTTTCAGGGCCAAGAATCTTGCGCACAGCCTTAAGGCCCACCCCGACCAGGCTCCACTGCTTCTTTTCCGAGCCCAGCAAGGCGTTCAGACCATCGCGCTCCTCGGCCAGGGCATCATGCTCGCGGCGAAGCTCCATTTCCTCCAGCTTGGCCAATTGGCGCAGCCTTGTATTGAGAATGGCATCGGCCTGAATATCGGTCAGGCTAAAGGTCTCGATCAACCTGGCCTTGGGCTCGTCCTCAAACCGGACAATGCGGATAACCTCGTCCAGATTGAGAAAGACGATCAACAGGCCTTCTAGAATGTGCAGCCGCTGCTCGATCTTGGCCAGCCGCCAGCTTGCCCGGCGCACCAGCACCACCCGCCGGTGATCCAAAAACGCCATCAGGGCCTGTTTCAGCCCCATGACCCCGGGCGTGCCGCGCGCATCGAGCACATTCATATTGACCGGGAACCGGGTCTCAAGCGTTGACAGCTTGAACAGGCTCTCCATCAGGACCTCAGGCTCGACATTGCGCGATTTAGGCTCAATGACCAGGCGCACATCCTCAGCCGACTCGTCGCGCACATCGCCAAGCAGGGGCGCTTTTTTGGCCTCGATCAGGCTGGCCAATTGCTCGATCAGATCGGCCTTCTTGACCTGATAGGGGATTTCCGTGACCACAATCCGATAGCCGCCGCGCGGGATTTCCTCCTTGAACCAGCGTGCGCGCAGGCGAATACCGCCGCGCCCGGTCTCATAGGTCTCCAGCATCGAGGCCTGGCTCTCGACCACTATGCCGCCGGTGGGAAAGTCCGGGCCTGCAACAAGTCCCATCAGCGCGGCCGTGCTGGCCTCTGGCGTTTGCAGCAATAAGAGGCAGGCATCGATCAGTTCTGCGGCATTGTGCGGCGGGATGGAGGTGGCCATGCCCACGGCAATGCCAGACGATCCATTGGCCAGAAGATTGGGAAAGCCCGCAGGCAGGACAACCGGCTCTTCGTCCTCGCCGTCATAGGTGGCGCGAAAATCAACCGCGTCCTCGTCAATCCCGTCCAAAAGCAAGGCCGCTGCGGGCGTCAGCCGGCACTCGGTATATCGCATGGCCGCAGCATTATCGCCGTCAATATTGCCAAAATTGCCCTGACCATCAATCAGGCGGTAACGCTGGGCAAAGTCCTGGGCCAGCCGCACCAGGGCGTCATAGACGGCCGTATCCCCGTGCGGGTGATACTTACCAATCACATCCCCCACCACGCGGGCGCATTTCTTGGCCGAAGATTCCGGATCAAGCCGCAAAATGCTCATGGCATACAACAGCCGCCGATGCACAGGCTTTAGCCCATCGCGCACGTCCGGCAGGGCCCGGTGCATAATGGTCGATAAGGCATAGGCCAGATACCGACGCGACAAGGCTTCGGTCAGGGGCTCATCGATAATGCGGTCGCCATCAGCTGGGCCGCCCGGCGGAATCACTGGCTTGTTCATGGTCTAGAAGCTCTAGCCGCAATCGCGCAAGAAATCTCCCCCCTTTGAACCCCCCTCACCCTCCCCCGCCTTCCCCGCGAAGGCGGGGATTGCGCGGGGAAAACGGATGGGGGTGGAGCGATCTTGACTGCATACAAGAAAGTTGTATACAAACGCCAAGTGGATTGGGGTCTGTCCCGATCGGCGTTGGGCCTCGGCGAAAGCTGGGGCTTTTCGCTTTTCAGGGGAAGAGCTTTAGCCCCTTCCCCGTTTCCTCATGCCGCCAGATTTTTTGCCGGATAATATCGAAGGCGCGGTTGGGCTGCTCGGCGCGTAACACTGACAGCCCAATTGGCCGGGCAACAAGGTCAGCCAGTTGCAGTCCAATCGAATTCGTCTGCTTTGACGCAAAATGCAGTTGGAAATTTGATAGGCTCCTAGCCCGCCCAAGATCGTGTATGCCATTTACAATTAGGTCAAATGTTTGCCTCAACTCAGCATCCTCACGGCCATGGCCAGACATTTTTGGGCTGCGCGATTCCACGATGATATGGGTAGGGCCGCCTATCGCAGAGCATTCCGACAAATAGTCGCAGCTTCGTTCGAGGCAAAATAGCAGCGCAATATCATAGGGGTTCATGGGGTATCGGTATTGCGCGCTTAACTTTCGCTTATCGATAACACTTGCGATCACCGTCATGGGCGCATCGGCCATAATGGCTGACAATTCATCCATGAACTGACCAAAAAGTTTGGAGTTTTGTAGAAAACTGAACGGCCCTTTGCGCTTGGCGATATCCATCTCGTGGAGGACCGGCAGATCGTGTCCGAACCAGCGGAATTTGAGTTTTTGAAGGGCCGGGACAATCTGATCGGCATAATCGGCCTTGCGAATAATACAAAAGGCCAAAACAAAGATCGGAAACTGCGGGTTGATCCGTATGAGCCCGTGGTCCCCGCATTCGCGGGGAAAACGGATGGGGAAGGGGGCCTCAAGGCTGGGGCTAGCCCCTCCTCCGGCCCCGTTTCGGCTTGGCGGTCTGGGTGAACAGGTCGGCGGTGAGTTTTTCATAGAGGGCGAACAGGTGCTCGACCCGCTCGCGGTCCGAGGTAAACGGTTCGCGGCGATAGAGGCGGTCAATGGCCAGGTCCAGCGCCGTATGGGCCTTGCGCAGATTGGGCGGCATGATGTCGGGATCATAAAGATCGGCCAAGGTTGCGCCCGGATGCGCGTCGCGGGCGTCAAGCACGGCCTGGGCCAGGGCGCTGATCCGCTCAGTCTGGGTGTCGTCCGCCTCGGGCCATGGGAAGGTGTTATAGACCACCCCGACCGAATACATGTATCGGCTTTCAAGTCGCCCCGTCACGGTACGCGTCCAGGCCATGTGCATGCGCGAGGTCAGGACGGCGAAGTCCCAGAGGGTGGCATTCTCAACATATCGCAATTTGTCACTTGGTATGGTCGGTTCGGACAAATAGCCAAGCGGAATATAGTCCCGCCGTTCGGAACTGACTTGAGGGACAATCAGAAAATTTCCAGACGGTATATTCGTACCTTCAAGGAGGGTTGGATATTCCGCCAACTTTCGCGTGGCGGGCTTTTGGCTACCAGCGCGAAATTCCTTAACCTTTTGGACCCGGTCCAACACCAAAGGCATTTTCCGAAGTGCTGGAATTTCAACGTCCCGCAAGAACAAAATCCAGCGGTCCTTACCGTTTATGAATTCCTCGGCCCCGATATAGGGCCTCATAAATTCCGACGCAGCCGGTTCGCGCACAAGGAACTCTTCGCGCTCTAAGCCGCGAAACAGGTATTGGCCATTGTCCGTGGATTTTGGACCATTCATCATCCGACGCCGTTCGGACAAGGGTTGGTTCTGGTCGGTAACCGTGACGTGGCGATTTATGAACGCGCTAGCATCCGTCAGATAGGCCGAGATAGCGCCATGCCTGGTCTCAACCGGGTCGCTAGAAACATCGTCATAGGAAAATAGTCTTTTTTCTCTCGGCTCGTCATCGCGGCGGGTCAGACCTATAATAACGCAGTGCACATGGGCCTTGCCCTTGGCATCGGACATCCATTGAAAGGTGCGATGGGCAAAGGCGATTTCGAGGCCATAGTTTTTAAAAAGGATGGGCCACAATTGTGCGACCTGTTCCCCTTGCGTGATCGAATTGGTCGAAACTAGGCCGATGCGTGGTCCCCGGTCCGGTATGGCGCGCGCATAGGCAGCGGCTTTGAAAAACCAAGCCGTGACATAGTCTAGCGACCCACCAGTTCCGCCCACAATCCGCGCCATTTGCCGACGCTGGGCGGGCGATTGAAAGCTCTGGCCAATAAACGGCGGGTTCCCAAAGACATAGTCACACGCCCCTGGGGCCAAGACCTCGGCCCAGTCCAATTCTAGCGCATCGGCATGGCGGATATTGGGTGAGGCCTTGAGCGGTATGCGCAGGTAGGACTGGCCAAATTCGGCCGATAGCCGCGCATTCATAATATGGTCCATCATCCACATCGCCACCTCGGCAATGCGGGCCGGAAACTCGCTAATCTCTATGCCGTAGAACTGGTCAACATCGACGCGGGTATAATAGCCAATATCGGTAACAAGCTGATCGCGGGGAAACAGCTCCAGCATCAGCTCGATTTCCAGCTGGCGCATTTCGCGATAGGCAATGACCAGAAAATTGCCGCAGCCACAGGCCGGGTCAAAGAATCGCAGATTGCCAAGCTTAGCGTGAAAATCCTCAAGGGCCTTTTTGCGGCCCCCGTCGCGGCGGCCCTTAAGATGGGCAAATTCGGCCTTAAGTTCGTCCATAAACAAGGGTTCAATCACCTTGAGTATGTTTTTTTCCGACGTGTAATGCGCGCCCTTTTTGCGCCGCTCGGCCTTGTTCATCACCGACTGAAACAAAGAGCCGAATATGGCGGGCGAGACCTTGGCCCAGTCAAAGGAGCAGGCAAATAACAGCTTGTCGCGCATGTCGCGGCTGAACGACGGCAGGGGCAGGATCTCGGCAAACAGGTCGCCATTGATATGCGGCAACTGGGCCAAGGCCTCATCCAGCGTGGTATGGCGTTGGTCGTCTGGGGTGTCCAGAACCTGAAACACCTGCATCAGCAGGGGGCCAAGGTCAGAGCCGTCCTCGCGGGTGTTCTTGATTATAAAATCTTCAAAACTGCCCAGCGGCTGGAATATGCCCGTATCATCGGCAAACAGGCAAAACAGTAGGCGGACCAAGAACCGCTCGAGCTGATGGCCGCCGTATCCAGAGGCTTCAAGGCTGTCGTGCAGCGCGCCCATGATTTCCGAGGCGCGCAGATTGACCGGGTCTTGATCCTTAAAGACCCGCTTTTCCTGACCAACAATAAAGCCAAAATCCTGCACCCGGTCGGGCAGCTCGGACAGCTTGAACCGGATGGGTTGATCGGGGGCCGTGTCCAGATCGGTCAGTTCAAAATTCTGGAAGTCTGAAACGAGGATATAGCGCGGCAAATCATCGTCGCTGATGCCGGGAAGATATTTGAACGCCTGTTGTTTGGCGCGGATCAGGTCGCGCCCAGCAGACTTTTGTTCGACGAGCAATTTGCCTGGCCAGAACAGGTCGATAAATCCGCTAGCCTTGTCATTGAGCTTTACATTCTGCTCAAAGGTGGCGACCCGGCGGCGCGGCACGCCAAACAGTTCGAAAAACTCATTATAAAAGGTCTGGGTTTCGCCCTTTTCGTAGTGTGCCTCGCTCCAGTCGCGGGAAAATGCGGCGGCCTTGGCGCGCGTATCGTTCCAGTCAAGGCTAGGCATACCGCGTCACATCCGGTTGTGTTCAGGTTCGAAACACCAGATAGCGCGTTCTACTCTTGAGTGCCATTGTATAAATTGAGTCTTTAGGTATAGTTATCGCTAGGTTTTTGGGTGGCAGAGCCCCCCCTCACCCTCCACCGCCTTCCCCGCGCAGTCCCCGCCTTCGCGGGGAGGGATCCAGAGCGTTGATTACAGGTCGTGCGAAACGGTCTGGGTCCCCGCATTCGCGGGGAAAACGGATAGGGCCGGGGCCGGTTCAGGCCCCCTCCACCGCTTCGCGGTCCCCCTCCCCCAGGGGGGGAGGATTAAGACAGCAAATCTTCCCCCTCAGGGGGAAGTACCGGCGAATGCCGGGGAAGGGGGCCACACCCCCTCACCCTCCGCCGCCCTATTTTACCTTCTGGTCCAGATAGCCTAGGGCCAGCATGACATGGGTGCGGACGCCGACCTCCATGACGGTCTCGTCAATATCGAAATAGGGTGAGTGATTGACTGGGGTGGTCTTGGCATCGAGGCCGGGCTTGCGCGCGCCGAGTTGGTAAAAGACGCCGGGGATCTTGCGGGCATAATAGGAAAAATCCTCGGCCCCGGTGACCAGATCGCCATTGGGCTCGACATTGGCAGGCCCTCCGGCGGCTACGGTCAGGGTCGGCAACATGGCCGCCGCCAGGGCCGGATCATTATAGGTGACCGGATAGGAGGGCTCGTTCATGGTCAAGGTGGCGGTCGCGCCATAGGAGTCCGCCAGCGCCTTGACGGTCTTGTCCATGCGCGCGATCACATCACTACGCCGCTCGTCGCTAAAGGTGCGAAGCGTGCCGGAC
>JBIIZD010000122.1:0-6171 GCA_044346445.1 Caulobacteraceae bacterium | reverse complement strand
GCCCCGCCCTTGGCGGCGGCAATGGCGGCGGCCACACCGGCCTGGCCCGCCCCGATCACAACAATATCGGCCTTGTGCTTGGCGTGGGGGAGTTTGCCGGTAATCGAGAACCGGTCAATGGTCGGGGTTGTCATCAAACCGCCTCTAAAGCTTGGGAAAGATCTGCAATCAGATCATCAATGTGTTCCAGCCCCACCGAAATGCGGATGGTGCCGTCATCAATACCGACCTCGCGGCGCTGGGCCTCGGGCACGGCATAATGGGTGGTGGTCGCCGAATGACAGATCAAGGTCTCGGCCCCGCCAAGGCTGACGGCCATCTTGGCCAGCCTGACCTTGTCGAGCATACGAAAGGCCTCGGCCTCGCCGCCCTTGATCTTGAACGAAAAGGTTGAGCCTGCGCCCTTGCACTGGCGATCATAGACGGCCCGCTCAGGCGAGCCCTCGGCCAAAAAGCCCAGATAGGTCACGGCCCGAACCTTGGCATGGCCTTGCAAAAACGCGGCAATGGCCTTGGCGTTGGAGCATGACCGCTCGGTGCGCAGGGCCAGGGTTTCCAAGGACCGCAAGACCAGCCAACTGGTCTGGGGATCAAGATGACAGCCCAGCGTCGTACGAAGACGTTTGAGGCTGCGCACCCTCTCAGCCGAGCCACTGACGGCACCGGCCAAGAGGTCGCTGTGACCACCGCAATACTTGGTCAGCGAGATCATGGTCAGGTCCGCGCCCCAGCTTAGTGGCGACTGCAAGAGCTGACCAAGAAAGGTGTTATCGACCACGACAATCGGGCGACGACCGGTCTTTTCACCGACCGCATCGGCAATGGACCGGATCATGGCAATATCGGCTATGGCAGCCGTTGGATTGGCTAAGCTTTCGATCATCATCACGCCCAGCGGCCCGGCCGCAAGCGCCAGATCGACGGCGGCCTGGACCGTTGCCCGGTCAACCGCATTGGTAATGCCAAACGCCTTGACGCCATAATTGGTCAGGTGGCCATTCATCAGGCCGTCCGTGCCACTATAGATCGGGCGGCTATAGACCAGGCTATCGCCGGGCCGCAGCAGGGCCATAAGCGTGGTGCTCAAAGCCGCCATGCCGCTGGAAAACGCTGCGCAATCTTCAGCCCCGTCCAGAACCGCCAGCCGCTTTTCGACCATGTCCAGATTGGGATGGTTAAGGCGCGAATAGATATAGGCCCCGGCCCCCTCGCCATCCTTTGGCCCGTCAAAAAACACCCGGTGCGCATCCTTGGCGATCTGGGCCGTGGGATAGACAAAGGTCGAGGTCAGATAGAGCGGCGGCTTGGCTGCCCCCTGATGCTGGGCCGGATCAAACCCATAGCCAATCGCCAGAGTTTCCAGATGCAGGTCTTTGGCGTCGTGTGTCATGGCGGGCTCCTCGGCAATCAGGCTTGGGCGTCGAGATAGACCTGGGCCTTGGCGCAATACCAGTCGATAAACCGCAAAACTAAGATTTCAGCCTCAGGCGAATAGGGGCCGGGTTTATAGCCAAGCGAATTGACGCCTTTTTGATTGTTTTCGGCCAGATCGCGGTCCTGGATATTGGTCTTGTTCCAGATATCGATCAGGTTTTCGACCGTATAATCGACCCCTTCAACTGCATCCTTGCTGACATACCATTTGGCCGTGACATGGGTCTCGTTCGGACCAACCGGCAGGGCGCTGAACAGGAAGGTAAAGTCACCAAGCGCATGGCAAAAACTGTGCGGCTCTAGCGCCCAGCGCATGGAGCCAATATCGCCGTCACCGACCCGGCCTTGTGTCTTGGCAACCAGCGGCTTGCCATCATGGGACATGCTGACAAAGCCTGGATTGAGCGGAAAGCGCATAGCCTGCCACCAGTCGCCCTCAACCGGGCCAACCGGCAGGTTCAAGGCGGCCATCCGCGCATGATAGGCGTCCAGCTGGGCCTTATCATCATAGTCAAAATAGGCCGTGGTTCCGGTTGGGAAACTGGCGGAAAGCTCAGGGTGCCCCGTCAGGCAGTGATAGCATTCGCGGCCATTTTCCATGACCAGCTTCCAATTGGCCTGCTCGACCAACACCGATTCATGCGCCAGCTTGGCATTGGCAAAATCATGCGGCGCAAGCAGAGGCCCGGCCTCTTTGCGGAACGCATCAAAGCAAGGCGGATTGTCCGACAGGCAGACATAGACCGTGCCTTCCAGCACCTCGATTGCAATGGGGCTCAGGCCATGATCGGCCTTTTCGAAATCTTCGGCCATGCGCGGTGCGCTGACCAGTTCGCCGGTCAGTTCATAGGTCCATTTATGATAGGGGCACACCAGGCGCGCTGCATTGCCATGCCCGGGCTTGCAGATCTGGGCCCCGCGATGGCGGCAAGAATTGTGATAGGCGCGCAAGACCCCGTCGCGGGCCCGCACGATCAGGATCGGCCAGGCCCCTATGGTCATGGCAAGGGTTGCGCCAGCCTTGGGCAATTCACATTCAAACCCGACCAGAATCCAGGACTGGCCATAAATAGCCTGCATATCGAAGGCAAAGACGTCGGGATCATTATAGAGCGCCTGTGGCAGGGCATGGCCAATTTTCCGCTGCGCGAAAAGGGCGGCAATCTTGCTCAGATCCGACATATCAACTCCCATAACAAGCCATCAGATTGCCATGGAGCACGCCCGGCTGGGCAATTCTATTTCCTCATGCGCCTATGTCGTTTTGAACAGCAAACGGGTTTTGCGCCACCAGCGCGCCAAACCGGCGGCCATGCTGCAGGTCTTCGCTCAAGAGCTGGTCACAGCCCGCCTCAAGCGCAGCTGCTATGATCAGGGCATCATAGATCGGCAAGCCATGATCACGGGCAAGGCCGATTGCGGCCCTATGGATCTGGCCAGTCAGGGGCAGGGCCGGGCCCAAGACATCGTCAATATCGGCCAAAACCTGCTCTACCTCTGTCCAATTGCGGCCAAACTTGCGCAACAAGACATTGGCGGTCTCGTTCAAAACCTGGACGCTAATCACGCCGCCCGCCGCCATCAAGGCCTGGGCAATTTGCGCCTTAGGCCCCGATTGCTGGGCATAGATGATGATATTGGTGTCAAAAAACGCGCTCAACGGGCATTGGCCTCGTCGCGGTCAAACCGGTAATCGGCAGGGGCGACCCAACCGCGCGCGCTGATATTGGCCAGGGCCTGACGACGCCGCTGCGCCTTGGCGACGGAAATCGTCTTATCGACCGCCTCTATGACCGTCAACTCATCACCGGCCTTGAGGTGCAAGGCCTCAACCAAGGCCTTGGGCAGGCGAATGGCCAGACTATTGCCCCATTTGGAAACCAGCATAACCGGACCCTCAAAACCGGAAAAGTTTGTATATCATTTTTATGATATCATCAACCCGTTCAGGGCCCCAATCTACCAAACCTCTTGACCAAGGCAGCGATTAGCCGTGTTTGTTGGATGCGCCCAGAACGCCCATTGCCCCGCTATGAGTTTACAAGACCATGATTAACCGCCGTTGGCTTCCGCTTAATGCCCTGCGTGCCTTTGATGCTGTTGGACAGCACCTAAGCTTTACCGCCGGGGCCCAGGCCCTGCATGTGTCGCAAAGCGCGCTCAGCCGGCATGTGATTGGCCTGGAAGACCTGCTGGGCAAGCCCTTGTTTGAGCGGCGGCCGCAAAAGCTGGTCCTGACCGAGGCGGGCGCAGCGCTCTTGCCCGTGGTGCGCAAGTCGTTTGATCGGCTGGAACAAGCGCTCAACACCATACGCGACAGCAATCGCAATGTCCGGACCTTGCGCATCCACATGCCGCCCTCGCTTTTGCACCAGATGGGCCTGCCCTTGTTGCGGGCCTTCCGGCGCGAATTTCCCGACATTCTGATCGATGTGTCCTCGTCCCACGTCACGGGCCTGCCCGCCCAGGACCTGGATATGGCCGTGGTCTATGACCGCCAAAACGTCGATGACAAGGTATCGGACCTGTTATGGTCTGTGCGCGTGACCCCTGTCTGCTCACCCGATCTGGCGCGGCGCCATGAGGGCAAGTCGCTGCAACAGTTTTTGACCGATAATGAGCTCTTGCACGTCAAGCTGGAGAGCGAGCCGAGGAGCATGCTCTGGGCCAGTTATATGCGCCAAAGCGGTATTGTGTCTGATACTGATCGCGGTCTTGCCTTTGACACGGCCCTGTCTGCGGTCAGTTATGCGATCTCGGGCGAAGGGGTGGCCTTGGCGGATGTTGAGATGTTCGCGGCTGAGCTGGCCGATGGGCGGCTGGTCGCCCCATTTGCCTCAACCCTGGCCGACGGCTATGGCTATTATCTGAAGTTTCACCCCGAAGATCTGGCCGATCCGGTCGTGGCCCTATTTCGAACCTGGATCATAAATCGCTTCTCCGACAGTGCCAAAACCCAGGCCATAAGCGCGCCGTCCTGAACCTAGGTTTACCCTAGGTCCGATTTATATTGCCTTTCTAAAGGCTTGATGGTAGCTATTGCCTCGTCGAATATCGAAAAGGTTCGGTTGCTCTCCTCTGCTCGATCTGGATCGAGCGCCGGACTTGAACTCCTGACCCCCGCCGAATTCTGATCGCGACGTCAAACGTTTGACGTAGCGTCACTCTATGCCTTGAAGGTGTCTACTATGTCTACTGGAACCGTGAAGTGGTTTAACAGCCAAAAAGGCTTCGGCTTCATCCAGCCCAATGACGGCGGCAACGACGTTTTTGTGCACATTTCGGCCGTCGAACGTGCGGGCCTCGGCTCGCTGAACGAAGGTCAAACGGTCAGCTACGTCCTCGAAAAGGATCAACGTAGCGGCAAGATGTCCGCTGGCCAGCTGCAAGCTGTCTAAGCACAGCTCCATGGGCACCTGACCTAGGTCAGATACCCGGAACTGACAAAATCGAGGGCGGGCCTGTGCAAACGGGTCCGCCCTTTTTGTTGGAGTCTGACACTTGATGTACTGAGCTTTTTGAAATGCCAAAACCGCTCATTAATCCGGCAAACCATAAGCTAGGAACACATTTTTATCCAGTTTTGCTGTATGATGTATTGCCAATCGCGAAATTCCGCGCCAACCTGCTCTCATAGGGGCTAATCCGATGAAAAAAGACATTGTCGATAAAAGTCGCCTATCTGCTGGGCGTATGGGCAAAATGCTTTCGGGCGCTGCGACCTTGACTTTTTATCATCGAACCTCCGATCTCTCTAATAAGATAAAAGGCGGCTCAATCGGTGGAGATTGGAGAATTGTCGGCGGCGATCTACGATCAAGCATTAATGCGGCCAAGATTGATATGAAGGCAGGCTAAGTGGTTGACGAAACAGACAGCGGGCAGGTTTCGGCAGATCAAGATATTACGCAAGCCGCTTTGGCTGAGATTCAGCCATACATTAAACCGGAAAAGACCCAAGAGGTCCGGACTGTCCTAACTCGCATTGTAAGCAAGCATCATTCCGGGCCAATTCCTCCCGCAGAGGAAATGCGTGATCTAGAAGCGGTACATCCTGGTTTTGCCAATCGTATCCTCGAAATGGCAGAGAAAGAGCAGGCCCACCGTCATACTGTACAGACATCAATTATAAACGGTGACATTGGATTAAAACGGCGAGGTCAGGCGTTTGCACTCGTCGCGCTTACCTTAATGCTCTCGGCGGTGGCATATATTGCCTATTTGGGCAATGCCGTCGCGGCTGCAAGCTTGGGAACCGCGACCCTTATTGGCGTTGTGGCAGTATTCATTACAGGACGTAAATACGACCTTCAGGAGACGAAGCCTGACGCTCCCACCCCCACCATTCCACAGAGATCGGATACAAAAAACAAGCGGCGCAGCAAGCGTTAATGCTCCTCGACTTTCTCGGTGTTCGTGCTGAGGGTCGAACCTTGGACAACGCGCGTCACGGGAAATTGGCCTAAGGCCGTAGCAGCCACGACGCCACAGGACACACGCCCCCGCCTAACCGCCCCGAAGCGGCATTTGACCTGACCCCCATATCTCATCCAGCCATAACGAGAGTCCTATCGATATTTGAGCCTTCGTTGATGTGTATGGCAAGAGGCGTCCGCGCGGAGCCTCCAGGCTGCGCAGCGCGGTCGCCGGTCTCTGCGGATAAGGCGCTGGCATAGTCCTTGGGTGTCATCCAACCAAGCTTCGAGTGTGGCCGTAGTTCGTTGTAATCTCGTCGCC
>JBIIZD010000121.1:0-6174 GCA_044346445.1 Caulobacteraceae bacterium | reverse complement strand
TACAAGGCTTGGCCTCATGCAGGGGTTTCCGCCCGCGCCCGACAAGACTCTGGACCTGTTGCGCAGCGACAGCCGCCGCTGGCCCAATACGCGCTGGAGCTTTAGCCACCAAAGGGAAATGACGCCAACAACCGTTGTGCGGCGCGGACCGGGCGGCGCCAGTGTCCTGCCCTATGCCCTGCGCGATGATCTTGATGCAGTGGCCTTTACCAGCATGGATGGTCAGGCCATGGACTGGGGCCAGTCCTTGGCGGCCAATTATACCGACGGGATTGTCGTCCTGCATAAGGGGACAGTGATTTATGAGCGCTATCTGGGCGCGCTAGAGCCGCACATGCCGCATCTGGCGTTTTCGGTGACCAAGTCATTTGTTGGCTTATTGGCGGCCCTGTTGCAGGCCGAGGGCTTGCTTGATCCAGAGGCCTTGGTGCCAAGCTATGTGCCCGAACTCGCGGGCACGGCCTATGGCGATGCCACTGTGCGCCAGGTCATGGATATGACGATTGGGGTGAAGTATTCGGAGCTCTATACCGACCCCAAGGCCGATGTCTGGGCCTATAGCCGGGCGGCTGGCATGTCGCCCCTGCCGCCCGGCTATGACGGCCCGCGCACCATATTTGCCTTCCTGCAGGAGCTGCAAAAGGAAGGTCAGCACGGTCAGGCCTTTGCCTATAAGACCTGCAATACCGAGGTCTTGAGCTGGGTGATCCAGCGGATTACGGGCCAATCCTTTGCCAGCCTTGTGTCGGATCGGCTCTGGCAAAAGATTGGGGCCGAGGAAGACGCCTATGTGCAGGTGGATTCCATTGCCGTGGCCATGGCCGGCGGCGGGCTCAATACCACCTTGCGCGATCTGGCACGGGTCGGCGAAATGATGCGGCTGGACGGGGTCTATAATGGCCAGCAAATCCTGCCGCGCTCTGTGGTCGATGATGTTCGCGGCGGGGCTGACCGGGAGCATTTTGCCAAGGCCGGGGTCGCAACCTTACCGGGCTGGTCCTATCGCAATATGTGGTGGGTCTCGCACAATAATCTGGGGGCCTATAGCGCCCGCGGCATACACGGCCAGGCCCTGTGGATCGCGCCCGCAGCCGATCTGGTCATAGCCCGCTATGCCTCGCACCCCATCGCAGGCAATGGCAATAGCGCCTTGGACAAGGTCTCCTTGCCCGCCTATCAGGCCCTGGCCGAGCATGTGATGGCGACGGGCTAGGGGGGGATTCTTAAGCCAGGCTAGCGACCTTACGGGGGCGGCCGCCCTTGGCACCATTGCTTCGCGCTGCCGCCGCCTTGGCTGGGGAGCTGGACTGACCAGCTTGGCGTGCCATGAAGGACCGGTTGCCAAACAGGCCTGCCATAAGGTGGGGTACGGACAGGTCCACATCGAGATCGTCCCAGTGCAAACCATAGCCTGCGCCAAGCACCTCGATATTCGCTAATTGCTCTTCGGTCGCTGTTTCAAGGCCTTGGGCGAGGTGCGGCGGGAAGCTAAAACCACACCCATTGCTTAAATCAACCACGATCCGCCCCGACAGCCGGTCCAGTCGGGCACACACCGCGCGGGGCTCATGCTCAAATAGCGCCTTGCCCTTATCCAGTGCGGCTTCAATCTGAAGGTCGGTGAGCTCAGCCATGAATGCCCCTCCAGCGGGTCAAGAACAGGTCCTGATGCACCTGCGTCAGTCTCAGGACGCGTCGAATATTGGCCTTGCTCATCTTCAGTGCCCAGACCAGTTCAGGTTTCCCCACCAGATTGATCTTGGCTTCGCCATCCCCGAACACATGCACATGCGCCGGTTCATGGTCATTGATGAAGATGATAAACCGAAATCCGTCGGCTTTCAGGATCGTGACCACTTTCCATAACCTATCCAGTTGGGTTTTTCAAGCTCTCCGTTGGGCGACAGACCTAACCCACCATCCTTGTTCGCCCTTCCCAAAACGTCTTGCGCAGTTCGCGGCGCAGGACCTTGCCCGAGGGGTTGCGCGGCAGGGTCTCGGCGAAATCGACGCTTTTGGGCACCTTATAGCCCGCGATCAGGCCGCGGCAGTGGGCGATGATCCCGGCGGCATCGGGCTCAAAGCCGGGGCGCAGCACGACCACGGCCTTGACCGCCTCGCCCCACTTGTCGTCGGGCACGCCAATGACGGCTGCATCGGCGACGCTGGGATGGCTATAGACAGCGTTTTCGACCTCGGCGGGATAGACGTTTTCCCCGCCCGTCACGATCATGTCCTTGACCCGGTCATGGATGAACAAATAGCCGTCGGCATCAAAATAGCCGGCATCGCCGCTCTTGAACCAACCCTCGGCATCAATGGCCTCGGCCGTGGCCTCGGGGCGTTTCCAATAGCCCTTCATGACACCGGGCGACCGGATCTCGATCTCGCCGACCTCCATGACGCCAGCGGGCGTATCGCCATTGCGCACCCGCACCTCAAAGCCCGGCCAGGGCTGGCCGCAGGCGCGAAGCTTGTCGGGGCGCAGGTCGTGATCCTCTGGCGTCAGGACACAGCCGCCGCCAATTGTCTCGGTCAGGCCATAGAGCTGGGTAAACGAACAGCCAAATTGCGCCTTGGCGGCTAGCAAGACCGCCTCGGATATCGGCGAGGCGCCATAGAATATCCGGCGCAGGCTGGAAAAATCGGTCTCCTTACAGCCTGGCGCCTGCAGGACCATATTGATCACGACGGGGGCAAGGAAGGCGTGATTGACCTTGTGCTCTGGGATCAGGCGCAGGATCACAGCCGGATCAATCTCGCGCAGGACCACAACCTTGGTGCCTTGCAACAGGCCAAGCGCGCCGAGATTACAGCCTGCAACATGGAACAGGGGCATGGCTGCCAGCAAGACATCGCCGACCTCATACCGTGCCCAACCGGCCTCAACCCCGCAGGTGAACAGGACGTTGTAGTTCTGATTGGTCAGTTGAACGCCCTTGGGCAGGCCCGTCGTGCCAGAGGTATAAAGCTGAATGACATCGTCATCATCCAGAGCCTTTAGACCCGGATCGGTGGCAGGAAACTTGCCAATCCAGCCTTGCAAAGACGGCCAGCGCGGATGGCCGGGCTCGACCTGGATCAGGTGTTTGAGGCTAGGACAGTCAGCTAGGATGGTATCGAGCACATCGACAAAGGCCTGACCACAGATCATGACCGAGGCATCGGTGTCATTAATGACAAAGGCCGCTTCCGGCGGGGCGAGCCGCCAATTGACCGGGGCCAGACAGGCGCGGGCCTTGGCGGCCCCCATCCAATAGGTAAAGAATTCGTCGTCATTCTTGGACATGCAGGCAACCCGGTCGCCGGGCTTGACGCCTGCGGCGATCAGGGCATTGGCACAGCGATTGGAGGCTTCATCCAGCTGGGCATAGGTCGTGGTCCGACCTTCAAACCATAAGGCAATATCGTTTGGCCTTTGCCGTGCCTGAATGCGGGGAATATCGGCAATAGTGGTGAAGTCGGTCATGATGCGGTTCTGCCCAAAAGGTCGGCCCACACTTATGCTGCACAGGTCCGACAAAGAAAAACCGCCCCCCTTATCTTGCCACGGCTGCAGCAAGACAAAGGGGGCGGCTGTTTAGTGCAATTTATTCAGCAGCGGCCTTGGGCGCATAGCCCAAGATAGCCTTGATTTCGAGGAACTCACCAAAGGCGTGATCACCCCATTCGCGGCCATTGCCCGACATTTTGAAGCCGCCAAACGGGGCCATCATATCTGGAGCAGCCTGGTTCAGATTGACCTGACCGGCGCGCAGGCGTGCGGCCACGGCCTTGACCTGGTTCATATCCTTGCCGGAAATATAGGCGGCGAGACCATATTCGGTGTCATTACCCATATCGACGGCCTGATCGACCGTGTCATAGCCCAGAATGGCAACCACGGGGCCAAAGATCTCTTCCTTGGCAATGGTCATGTCATTGGTGACATTGGCAAACACGGTTGGCTTGACATAATAGCCCTTGTCCAGACCTTCGGGACGGCCTGTGCCGCCGGAGACAAGGGTTGCGCCCTCATCAATGCCCGCCTGGATCAGGCCCTGAATCTTGTTCCACTGGGTCTCGGAGATCACCGGGCCAAGCTGGGCATTGCCATTAGGATCGCCGACCGTGTGGCTGTCAGCGGTTTCCTTGGCGATGGCGATCACCTCGTCCATCTTCTTGCCGGGGACCAGCATGCGGGTTGGTGCATTGCAGGACTGGCCGGAATTCATCATGACCGAGCGGATACCGCCAGACACTGCCGAGGCAAAATCAGCGTCTTCCAGGATGATGTTAGGCGACTTGCCGCCCAGTTCCTGATGAACGCGCTTGACGGTCGGGGCGGCATTCTTGGCCACCTCAATCCCGGCGCGGGTCGAGCCGGTGAAGGACACCATATCGATTTCAGGGTGCGAGGAAATCGCAGCGCCGACTTCTGGACCATCACCATTGACCAGATTGAACACGCCCGCTGGCACGCCAGCCGCATGCATGATCTCGGCCCAGATATAGCCCGAGAAGGGGGCGATTTCCGAAGGCTTCAGCACCATGGTGCAACCGGTGGCCAGCGCCGGGGCGACCTTACAGGCGATCTGATTGACCGGCCAATTCCAAGGCGTGATAAAGCCGCAAACGCCAATCGGCTCCTTGACCAGCAAGGTTGAGCCGCGCAGGTCTTCGAACTTATAGGTCTTGAGCACCTCAATCGCGGTCTGGATGTGACCAATGCCCATGGCGGCCTGAGCGCGCTGGGCCAGCCAGCCTGGGGCACCCATTTCTTCGGTAATGGCAGCGGCCATATCGGCATAGCGCTTTTGATACTCGACCGCGATGCGCTCAAGCAGGTCAATACGCTGTTCGCGTGTGGTCAGCGAAAAGCTGGCAAAAGCCTTGCGGGCGGCCTTGGCGGCGCGGTCCACGTCCGTGGCGCTGCCCATGCTGATCTGGCCGCAAACTTCTTCATTGGCGGGATTGATCACGTCCAGGGTCTTGGCCTTGGCAGGCTCGACCCATTGGCCATCAATGTAAAACTTGGTGTATTCGCGCATTTTTCTCTCCTGAGGCGATTGTTTTGCCGGGCCACGGTCTAGGGCCGTCTGGGGTTTTCTCTAGTGATCATTGATCATGGACGAGGGGCGGGTTCAAGCAAATCATAATTGGTGGACAAGGGCCAGTCCTGCAACCGGGCTTTTGGCCTTGAGCACATAATCGGCGCGGATTGAGCCAATATAAAGGTCGCGCAAGTCGGGACCGCCCCAGGTCACATTGGTTGGATGGTTGACGATCTCGCCGCTTGGGTCATGGATCACAGTCACCTTGCGCCCATTTGGCGTGATGGCGACCACCTTATTAGCGGCAGGCAGACAGACCCAGACATTACCCTCAACATCCAGACCAACCCCGTCGGTATAGCCAAGGCGGCTCTGGATAAAGCCGGGCAGGTGGATGTTGGGGTTGAGTTTGCGCTTGGCGACAAGTCCCAGTTTTGGACCATAGCGCTCGCCCTTGCCGAGGGTCGCCCCCGCTAGGATGGGAAAGCGCAGGACATCACCGGCGCTGGTCTGGGCGCAAAACAGGTATTGCTCATCGGCTGACAGGGCCAGACCATTGGGAAAACACAGGCCCTCAGCGACGATCTGGCTTGTGCCATCGGGGCGCAGCACAAATAGAAACCCATCGGGCCGCCCATCCAGAGCCTCTGGCCATGTCGCAGCATGGGTGGAATTGGCACACCAGATATTGCCTGCCCGGTCCAGCACAGGATAGTTGGATGAGGTCAGGCTCCGGCCATCGACCTCCGCCAGCAAGGTCTCGCGCACGCCCGTGGCGGGATCAAACCGCTCCAGCGGTCCGGCCTGGCCATCATAAATGCCAAAATTGGCGATAATGATCCGCCCCTGCCTGTCCATATTAATGCCATTGGGCGCGCCAAGCTGCGGCCCCATGCGCTGGAAGGACCCGTCAGCAAAGATTTCGGCAACCGCGCATTGATGGTCCGACGCAAAAACCCGCCCGTCCTTGCCCACAACAACATCTTCTGGCCGATCAATGCCAATCGCGATCTTACTAAAGGCCGAGGTGGGGATGCGGGCGAGGGGCATGGACGAGTCTTTCTTGATGGGTTTTGACCAGAGTGCTTGGATAGCGACCCTGTGTCCATGGTCGGTGAGTTGGAGCGGTTGAAAATGGATT
>JBIIZD010000035.1:0-23472 GCA_044346445.1 Caulobacteraceae bacterium | reverse complement strand
CGGATTCACATGGCCCTGGTGATTGACGAATTTGGCGGCACAGATGGCCTGGTTACGCTCGAAGACCTGATCGAGGCGGTGGTTGGTGAGATTGATGACGAGCATGATGATGCGCATCAGGCAGCGATTATTGCCCGTGGCGGCGGCGTGTTTGAATGCGATGCCCGCGCGCCACTCGAAGAGTTGGAGGCCATGGCCGAGGCGGTCCTGATGCTGGCCGATTATGAAGAAGAAATTGATACGGTCGCGGGTCTGGTCAGTGCCCTGGCCAATCGCGTGCCGCAGCGCGGCGAGGTCATTGCCCATCCGGCGGGCTTTGATTTTGAGATTACGGATGCCGATCCGCGCCGGGTCAAGCGCGTGCGGGTGCGCCGGACCCAATCGATCAATAGCGCCCCTAGGTGAGCCGTTTGACCTTACCGCTTGGACCAAGGGCCATGGCCTTGGGCTGTGTCTTGGCCGGCCTGTTGGCTGCATTGGCGCACCCGCCGTTTGGCTTTTTGCCGGGGCTTGTGGGTTATGCGGCGGCGCTTTGGCTACTCGACCAAGGTGGGCACCGCCAGCGCGGCTGGATGCGGATCAGCTTTTGGCGCGGATGGCTGTTTGGTACGGCCTATTTCTTTGTCGGCACTTGGTGGGTTGGTGAGGCCTTTCTTGTTGATATTGCCGTGCATGGCTGGATGGCACCGATCGCCATCTTGGCATTGGCGGGCGGTCTTGGGCTGTTCTGGGGTCTGGCGGGGCTTGGCTATGTCGGATTAAACCTTAAGGGCCCGGGACGGATAGCGGGCTTTGTCTTGACCTTTTCGGTACTGGAATGGCTGCGCGGGCGGGTCTTGACCGGGTTTGGCTGGAACCTTCCGGGCGAGACCTGGGCGGCGGGGTCCGCACCCTCACAGGTCGCCTCCTTAGTCGGCGCCTATGGCCTGACCTTTATTACGCTCTGGATCGCCGCCAGCGCTGTGCTGGTACTGGATTGGCGAAAGGCGCAGCCAAGCGCGCGGCCTAGGGTGATGGGCATGGCGGGCGTCGGCCTGATCTTGCTGATCGGCGTCTATGGCTTTGGCGCTTGGCGTTTGTCTCAGGTCAGGCCTAGCGAAGGTCTTGACGGCGCAACCGGCCCTGTCGTGCGTATTGTCCAGGCCGATATTGCCCAATCGGCCAAATGGACCCCGGAGAACTTCCGGATGATTTTGGACAAGTATGTCGCCTTGAGCCAGCAGCCGTCCAAGGGGCGGGCGGTCGATGTCATTGTCTGGCCAGAAGGGGCAATTCCCGCCGCGTTTGATGACTATCTTGCCCCGGACACCTGGACGCGCGAGGCGGTAATAGGGGCCTTGAGGCCGGGCCAGTCCTTGCTGGTGGGCGGCTATCGTTCGGGCGTAAAGCCGGAGGGGCCGATCTATTTTAACAGCCTGCTTGGCCTGCAGCGGGTTGGTAATGATCTGAAGGTAACCGGGGTTTATGACAAGTTTCGGCTGGTGCCGTTTGGTGAGTATTTGCCGCTGGGCGAGGTGCTGACCAAGATTGGCCTGCGTGCGCTTGTCCATGCCCCGGATGATTTTACGCCAGGCCCTCGGCCACGGCCGGTCAAGTTTGATGGCCTGCCGCTGGTTCAGCCGCTGATCTGTTATGAGAGCCTGTTTCCCGGCTTTACGCGCGAGGGGGCCAAGGCGGCAGGCCGAAGGGCGGCTTGGATCTTGAATGTGTCCAATGATGCCTGGTTTGGCCGCACCAGTGGGCCTTGGCAGCACCTCAATATTGCCAGCTATCGCGCGATTGAGGAGGGCTTGCCCATGATTCGCTCAACGCCAACCGGTATTTCAGCCGTGATTGATGCCTATGGGCGCAGATCAGCGCAATTATCGCTTGGCCAAGGCGATACGGGCATTATCGATGCGGTCTTGCCCTCAGCCCTGCCGACCACCCTGTTTGGCCGGTTCGGTGATTGGGGTCTTGGCCTGATGTTATTAGTATCTATGACAATTATAATTGTGCAAAAGCGCGCCAAATGAACAAAATCACGTGACAGTTGCGAAATTTGTCTTAACAAATTTCTACCTTGCATCGTTTTTTGCGAAGAGCACTCGTCATGAACCCTCCAAAGCCCAAAGAACGCCGTCCCAATCCCATCGACCTTCATGTCGGTTCGCGTGTGCGAATGCGCCGTAAGCTCTTGCGTATCAGCCAGGAAAAACTGGCCGAAGGCCTCGAATTGACCTTTCAGCAGGTCCAAAAATATGAGCGCGGGGCCAACCGGATCAGCGCGAGTAAACTATTTGAGATCGCCAAGGCGCTGAGCACGCCAGTGGCCTATTTTTTTGAAGGCCTCAATGCCCCGGCGCACTCGGACGTAATGGGCTTTGCCGAAAGCGGCAGCGACCAGTTTGTTCACGACTTTTTGATGACTTCGGAAGGTATGGAATTGGCCACCCTGTTCCCCAAAATCCCGAAAGGCCGCGTGCGCCGTCGCCTATTGGACTTGGTGCGGGCCATGGGTGAGCCAAATCTGACCCTGGTTTCGTCGGATCAAGGGCCGGAAGCGGGTTAGTTTTAAGGCACTTGCACATATAAACATATCTTTATATGATCTGGTTGTCAGTGCTGCAGGGCCGTATGTCCTGCGACCCGGTCTATTCGGACAGGGTGCGTCCAACCAGGAGTTTTGCCTTGAGCCGTCCTTCCTATATTTTCACCAGTGAGAGCGTGTCTGAAGGTCACCCTGACAAGGTTGCTGACCGCATTTCCGATACGGTGGTTGATGCATTTATCGGCGAAGAGCCAGAGGCGCGGGTGGCCTGTGAGACCCTCGTGACCACCAATCGCATTGTCCTGGCCGGAGAGGTTCGCGCCTCGTCCAAGGACAAGACCAAGGCCATTATCGCGGGGTTGGAATCCAAGGTGCGGGCCGCGATCAAGGATATTGGCTATGCGCAAAAGGGCTTTCACTGGGAAAAGGCCAAGTTTTCCTGCCATCTTCACGGCCAGTCCGCACATATTGCCCAAGGCGTCGACGCCTCGGCCAGCAAGGATGAGGGTGCGGGCGATCAGGGCATTATGTTTGGCTATGCGACCAATGAAACGCCGCAACTCATGCCGGCCACCTTGCAATACAGCCACGATATTCTGAGCCGTCTGGCCGAGCTTCGCCATTCGGGCGTGCTGTCGGAACTGGAGCCGGATGCCAAGAGCCAAGTGACCTTGCTGTATGAAAATGACAAGCCGGTCCAGGTGTTGCAGATCGTGGTCTCGCACCAGCACAAGAAGCGGATTGATGGCAAGATCGCCACATCCAAGCGGGTCATGGACCTGATCAAGCCGCATGTCTTGTCGGTGTTTCCAGAGGGCTTGGTCACCCGCAAGACCAAATGGCACATCAATCCCACTGGCCGGTTCGAGATTGGCGGGCCCGATGGCGATGCGGGCCTGACCGGGCGCAAGATTATTGTCGATACCTATGGCGGTGCGGCCCCGCATGGCGGCGGTGCGTTTTCGGGCAAGGACCCGACCAAGGTTGACCGCTCGGCTGCCTATATGTGCCGCTATCTGGCCAAGAATGTTGTCGCAGCCGGTCTGGCCGACAAGTGCACCATCCAGATCTCCTATGCGATCGGTGTGGCCCAGCCCTTGTCCTTCTATGTCGATCTGCATGGCACGGGCCGGGTTGATCCAGCCATGCTGGAAAATGTCTTGCCAGAACTGGTGGGCGGCGCGACGCCCCGGGCGATCCGCGAGCACTTGCAACTGAACCGGCCCATCTATGCCCGCACCGCCGCCTATGGCCATTTTGGCCGCCAGCCGGACAATCAGGGCGGCTTTAGCTGGGAAAAGACCGATCTGGTCGGCGAACTGAGCCGTCTGGCCTGATCAGATATTGCGACGATATTTTTAGGCGGCGTGTGACTACCGCCGCCGCCTAAAAATGCTTAAACCCAGTCCATGTCTATCGGTCAAAAACCCCACGGCCCGCTGCGCTCCTATGGCCGCGTCAAGGCGCGCCAGCTCAAATCGCGTCAGGCCGCCCTTATTGAGGACCTGATGCCGGGCCTGGCCCTGCCCGATCCAGAGCTTGGGCCGATTGATCCCCATGCCCTGATGCCAGGCGCTAGCGCGGTCTGGCTGGAGATCGGGTTTGGCGGCGGCGAGCATATGGCCGCTCAGGCCGGCGCGCATCCCGATGTGCTGATCTTGGGGGCGGAGCCGTTCTTGAACGGTGCCGCCAGCGCCGTGCGCTATATTGACGAGCAGGGCCTGAACAATATTCGCATATTGCAAGGCGATGCCCGCGACCTGATGAAGGCCCTGCCCGATGGCTGTCTGGACCGGGCCTTTATCCTGTTTCCCGACCCCTGGCCCAAGACCCGCCACCATAAGCGCCGCCTGGTACAGGCCCCTGTGATTGACGAACTGGCCAGGGTGTTACGCCCCGGCGGGCGTCTGCGCTTTGCCACGGACTGGGCCGATTATGCCGATTGGAGCCTGCAGCGCATCAATCTCAGCCCTGATTTTACCTGGACGGCAGAGCGCGCCCAGGACTGGACCCAGCCCCCGGCGGACCATTTCACCACCCGCTATGAAGAAAAAAAGCTGGGCGACTGCGCGCCGGTGTTTTTGGATTTTGTGCGAAGTTAGGTCGTCAGAGCTTTGAGGGCGTGACAAGCTCCCTCCAGGCGTCTATAAGACCCTCACATCGATCGATGGCGTTGGATGACGCTTTCGGGCGGCGGCCGGAAGGCTCGCCGCTTTTTTGTTGCTTTACGAGGCTAAACTTGCGCGGCAAGACAAGCGAAGACCGTCACCTGATTGACCTGCTAGACCCCGTGGTTGAGGCCGCCGGGTTTGAGCTGGTGCGCCTGCGCCTGATGAGTGGCACCCAGACCCGCCGCCTGCAAATCATGGCCGAACGCCCGGATGGCACCATGAATGTTGAGGGCTGTGCGACCTTATCGCGGGCTGTGGCCGAGGTGATGGATGCCGCTGACCCGATCACGGGCGAGTATTTGCTAGAGGTTTCAAGCCCCGGTATTGATCGGCCCCTGACCCGGCAAAAAGATTTTGAGACTTATGAGGGTCTAGAGGCCCGGCTGGAACTGGACCGCCTGTGCGAGGGGCGCAAGCGTTTCAAGGGCCAGCTTGCTGGGCTAGAAGATGGCAATATCGCCATTAATCTGGACGGCGAGCCAGACCACACCACCTTGATCCCGTTTGACTGGGTGATTGAGGCCAAGCTGGTGCTGACTGACGAATTGATGAAGCGCGGCGCCGAAGAGCGGGTCGCGCGTATGACTGACCAAGATCTGTCCGAAGATGAAGAGGGCCCTGACCAATGAGTGTCACCGGTATTTCCGCCAATCGCCTTGAGCTGCTGCAAATTGCTGATGCGGTCGCCCGCGAAAAATCGATCGATAAGGAGATCGTCATTGAGGCGATTGAGGAGGCGATCCAAAAGGCCGCCCGTTCGCGTTATGGCGCAGAGCACGATATTCGCGTCCATATCGACCAGCGCAGCGGCGAAATGACCATTACCCGCGTGGTTACGGTGGTTGCTGATGGGACGGTTGAGAATACCTATGCCGAACAGGCCCTGTCCGATGCCATGAAGGACGACAAAGAAGCCCAGATCGGCAAGGCCTATACCGAAATCTTGCCGCCCTTCGAATTTGGCCGGGTCCAGACCCAGATGGCGCGCCAGGTCGTCACCCACAAGGTGCGCGAAGCTGAGCGTGAGCGTCAGTATGAAGAATTTAAGGACCGCATTTCCGAAGTCATTAATGGCACGGTCAAGCGCGTTGAATATGGCAATGTGATTGTCGATCTTGGCCGGGGCGAGGGCATTATGCGCCGCGACCAGTCGATTCCTCGCGAAAACTTCCAGATTGGCGACCGCGTCCGGGCCTATATTTACGACGTGCGCCGCGAGGCCAAGGGCCCGCAAATCATGCTCAGCCGCGCGCATGGCGGCTTCCTCGCCAAGCTGTTTGCGCAAGAAGTGCCGGAAGTCTATGACGGCGTGATCGAGATTCGGGCCGTTGCGCGCGATCCCGGCAGCCGGGCCAAGATGGCTGTTATTTCGAATGATAGCTCGATTGATCCGGTCGGGGCCTGCGTGGGTATGCGCGGTAGCCGGGTTCAGGCTGTGGTGGCCGAGCTTCAGGGCGAAAAGATCGATATCATCCAGTGGTCGCCCGATGAGCCAACCTTTATCGTCAATGCCTTGGCTCCGGCCGAGGTGACCAAGGTGGTGATGGACGAAGAAGACGAGCGCGTTGAAGTCGTGGTGCCGGACGAGCAATTGTCTCTGGCTATTGGCCGCCGCGGCCAGAATGTGCGCCTCGCCAGCCAACTGACCGGTTGGCAGATCGATATTATGACCGAGAGCCAGGAGAGCGAGCGCCGTCAGCGCGAATTTGCCGAACGCACGGTCCTGTTCCAAGAAGCCCTGGATGTCGATGAGGTTATCGCCCAGCTGCTGGTCACCGAAGGCTTTGCCGCCGTTGAAGACGTGGCCTATGTCGAGGCCGAAGAAATCGCCAGCATTGAAGGCTTTGACGACGATACAGCTGAGGAGCTGCAAGCGCGCGCCCGCGACTTCCTGGAGCGTGAGGCGGTTGAGCTTGATGCCAAGCGCCGCGAACTGGGCGTTGAGGATGCCTTGACCCAGCTTGAGGGCCTGACCATGCCCATGGTGATTGCCCTGGGCACTGGCGCGGTCAAGACGGTTGAGGACCTGGCCGATCTGGTGCCAGACGATCTGCGCGGCTGGTTTGAGGTCAAGGGCACCGAGCGCGTGCGTCAGGCAGGCTTGTTGGAAAGCTTCAATCTGTCGCCGGAAGACGCTGAGGCCCTGATCATGCGCGCCCGGATAATTATGGGCTGGATCGAGGCACCTGAAGCGGTTGAAGAAATCGAGGACGAAGCCGAACTCGAAGCCGAAGCCGAAGTCGAAGTCTCCAACCCAGAGCCAGAGGCCTGAGCGGGACGCCCTAGATGACCACCCCGCCAGATGACCCGCTTGAGCCGGGGCGAGCCATCGAGGCGGCTGAGGCTAGGGTCTATAACACCAAGGCTGAGGCCGACCGCGAAAGGCGCTGCATCGTTTCAGGCGAGGTGGTGGCTGAGGCTGGCCTGATCCGATTTGTCGCCGGTCCCGACGGGGCCGTGGTTGCCGATCTGGCGCGCAAGTTGCCGGGCCGGGGTCTATGGGTTAGCGCTAATCGTGAAGCGGTGAGCCTTGCGGCTAAAAAGGCAAGCTTTTCGCGTGCCGCCAAGGCCAGGCTGACCGCGCCGACCAATCTGGCCGATCAGGTCGAAGCTTTGTTGACTCGGCGGATTTTGGACGGCTTGGGGCTTGCACGGCGGGCTGGCGACCTTACGTTTGGCTTTGAAAAAGCTGCCGCAGCGATTACATCAGGCAAGGTGGCCTGGATGATCGAGGCCAGTGACGGTGCTGAGGACGGGCGGCGCAAGATTTTGCAGATTGCTCGCCGGGCCGCTAGAAGGCCTAAATTGCTCGGAATCTTTTCCGGAGAGGAATTGAGTTTGGCCTTAGGCCTTGGAAATGTGATACACCTCGTCTTCCTTTCGGGGCGAGGCGCAAATCGTTGGACGCAAGATGTCGAGCGGTTGTCTGGCTTTCGGCCGCTCATTCCATCGGATTGGCGCGCAGAGCCTTGAGGCGATCCGGGTGAAGTCATTCCCCCGGTGATTGGACTTTATAGTTTTGACGATGAAGGCCGGGCCCGTTCGGGGCGCGGAAATGAGTAAAGCGAGCGGATGAACGACGCGAACGACAATGAAAACGACGGCCCAGGCGGCACGTCTGGCCCAGCGGCAACGGCTCCCGGTGGCCGTGCACCCCTGACTCTGAAGCCCCGCATTGGGGCTGTGAGCGCCGGAACCGTTAAGCAAAGCTTTAGTCACGGCCGGTCCAAGACCGTCGTGGTTGAAACCAAGCGTCGGCGGGTCGAGGGCGCAGCGCCTGCGCCAGCACCTGTTCAGGCCGAAAAGCGCCCCGTGCCTGAGGCGCGTGCGCCTGAGCCCAGGCCCGCTCGGCCACCGCTCCAGGCGAATCTGAACCTGTCGGCTGAAGAGCTTCAGGCGCGCCAGCGTGTCGTTGAGCAGGCCCGGCTTGAGCAGGAGCGCCAAACCGCTGAGCGTCAGGCCCGCGAAGATGCGCGCAAGGCTCAGGAAGACTCGCTGCGTCGAGAAGCTGAGGCCCGTGCCGCCGAGCAGGCTCGTCAGGCGGCGGCCGAAAAGCCGCCCGAAAAGCCTGTTGTGACCGTCGCCCCCGAGACGCCGCCCCCGGCAGCGCCGATCAAGCCTGAGCCTGTGGCGGTCGCCCCCCGGCCTGCGCCTGCGCCTGTCGCTGCCAGCGCGCCGCCAGCGCCGCGTCCGGCACCGGTAACGCCGCCGCGCCCTGCGCCGCCCGTGCCGGCCCAGGTCCGTGCCGCGACTCAAGGCCGGATTCCCGACCCAAATCGCCCAGCTCCAGCACCGCGTCAGGCTGAGGGCCGCTCTTTTGAGGCCCCGAGGCGTGATGAGCGTCAGGCCACGACCACCTATCGCAATGACACGCCGCGTCAGACGCCTGCCGCCTATGCGGCGGGTCGTCCGGCACGCGATGGTCAGCGTCCAGCCGGTGACCGCCCCGCGCCCTCCGGTCGGCCCGCGCCAGCAGGCCGCGCTGGTGAAACCGTTCGCTATTCTGCCCTGACCCCGCGTCCAGCGCCGCCGCGTCCCGGCCCTGCGGGCGCCCGGTCAGGCCCAGGCGGTCGCCCAGCCGCAGGTCCGCCCGCCACGCCCGAAGTGCAACGCGCTGCGCGCACTGCGCCTCCGGGAGCAGGCAAGGACCGCCGCCCCGACGATCTGGACGAGGAAGGCCGCATCAAGCGCGCCAAGGCCGCAGCTCCAGGCGGTAATGCCAAGGCGGTCAGCCGCGTCAAGGGCGCACCCCAGCGCCGCGAGGGACGTCTAACCATTCAGGCTGTGGCCGGTGATGGCGAATCCGCCGATCGCATGCGCTCCTTGGCTTCGGTTCGCCGGGCCCGTGAACGCGAGCGCGAAAAGCGCAAGGGCGTCGGCGCTCAAGACCAGATCAAGGTGACCCGCGATGTGATCATTCCCGATGTCATCACGGTGCAGGAATTGTCCCAGCGTATGGCAACGCGCGCGGTCGATGTGATCAAGTTCATGATGCGTCAGGGCATGATGCTCAAGATCAATGACGTGATCGATTCGGATACGGCTGAGCTGATTGCCACCGAATTTGGCCATAATGTCACCCGCGTGTCGGAATCTGATGTTGAAACCGGATTTCTGGCCGAGGCCGATCAGGATGAGCAACAGATCGCCCGTCCGCCGGTTGTGGCGGTCATGGGCCATGTTGACCATGGTAAGACCAGCCTGCTGGATGCCTTGCGTTCGGCCGATGTGGCCGGGGGTGAGCATGGCGGCATTACCCAGCATATTGGGGCCTATCAGGTTCGCCTGCCTGAGGGGGATCGCGTAACCTTCCTGGATACGCCAGGTCACGCGGCCTTTTCGGCCATGCGCGCGCGCGGGGCAAATGTCACCGATATTGTGGTTCTGGTGGTTGCCGCCGATGACGGGGTCATGCCGCAAACCATCGAGGCCATTCATCACGCAAAAGCAGCGGGCGCGCCGATCATTGTAGCGGTCAATAAGATCGACAAGCCGGACGCCGACTCCACTCGCGTGGTCAATGAGTTGTTGCAGCACGAGATCGTGGTCGAAAGCCTGGGCGGGGACACCCAATTGATCGAGGTGTCCGCGACCAAGAAGATTGGTCTGGATAAGTTGATCGAGGCCATATTGATCCAGGCCGAAATGATGGACCTGAAGGCCAATCCTGATCGCACCGCTGAAGGCGTGGTGATCGAGGGCAAGCTGGACAAGGGCCGGGGGCCGGTGGCCACGGTTCTGGTCAAGCGCGGCTCGCTGAACCGCGGCGATATTGTCGTGGCCGGCGCGGCCTGGGGCCGGGTTCGCGCCCTGATCAATGAGCGCGACGAGCAGGTTCTGGTGGCAGGGCCGTCGGTTCCTGTCGAGATTCTGGGCCTTGATATGCCGCCAAGCCCGGGCGAGCCTTTCGCCGTGGTCGAAAGCGAAGCCCGTGCCCGCGAATTGACCGAATACCGCGACCGCAAGCGCCGCGACAAGATGCTGACGCCAACCGCTGCCGGGGCAACCTTGGCCGACATGATGGCTAAGCTTCAGGACAAGAAGCTCAAAGAACTGGCCTTGATCATCAAGTCCGATGTGTCTGGCTCTGCCGAGGCCATTATCGGGTCCTTGGACAAGCTGGCCACAGATGAGGTGCGGGCCCGGATTATTCATTCCGGCGTCGGCGCGATCAATGAAAGCGATGTCTTGCTGGCCAAGGGCGCAGGCTCTCCAATCCTGGGCTTTAATGTCCGTGCCTCGAAACAGGCGCGCGATCTGGCCGAGCGCGAAGGCGTGGAAATTCGCTATTATGCGATCATTTACGACCTGATTGACGATATTAAGGGCGTGCTGTCGGGCATGCTGTCGCCGATCCAGCGCGAAACCTTCCTTGGTAATGCCGACGTGCTGCAGGCCTTTGACATCTCCAAGGTCGGCAAGATCGCCGGTTGCCGCGTGTCCGAAGGTGTGGTCCGCAAGGGCGCCAAGGTCCGGATCATCCGCAATGATGTGGTGGTGCTGGAACTGGGTACGCTTCAGACCCTCAAGCGCTTCAAGGACGAGGTCAATGAGGTCAATGCAGGCCAGGAATGCGGCATGGCCTTTGCCGGCTTCCAGGACATCAAGGCCGGTGACGTCATCGAATGCTTCACGGTCGAGACCATACAGCGCACGCTCTAGGACTTGGCGCTCACCCAGACCTTGGGTGAGCGCATTTCCCGCCACGGTTCAGCCGCGTTTTGGGCGCAAGGTCTGGTCGATAGGAGACACTGCCTCATGACCCGCTGGATTATAACCATCATGGCCGCAAGCCTATTGGCCAGTTGCGCGACGGCCGCCAAGCTGGATGCGGCGGGCGATGTGCATGCCTTATTGGTCGCGGTGCGCGATAATGATAAGGCCGAATTTGACGCCCATATTGATCGTGACGCCCTGAAAGATCAGCTGCAACAGGCGATCACAGCGAGGGCTGAAAAGTCAAAAAAGCCCAGCGGCCTTGAATCTCTTGCCACGCTTTTGGCCCAGCCCATGGCAGAGCTTGCGGCGGATCAGGTCTTGCAGCCAAAAGTGTTCCAGATGGCGGCACGCCAGTTTGGTTATGATTCCGCTAGACCTCTGCCCGATCGTTTAGCGATTACCGCTTCGCTCAAGAGCCTCGATGACCAGACGGTCTGTGCGGTGAAATCGAAATCTGGGCCTTGCGTGCTAACCTTCCACAAGGCCGATGGGGTGTGGCGACTGTCTGGCTTTGGCCCGGAAGCAGGCATAGGGGCAAAGGTCAAATAGGGGCCGATACCATGCGCCTCGACTTTACGGCCTTTGGCGGCTAAAAGCCGCGACCGTTTGAATTAATCCCCACTGTCTGGGCCTTGATGCGCGTCCGATCCGCGCTCATGGACAGGAGAAGCTGATGAAACCATCCCATAAGGGCGGGCGCTCTGCCCAGTCTTCCGGCCCCAGCCAACGCCAGTTGCGCGCCGGCGAGCTGGTTCGCCATGCCTTGGTCGAGATTATGCGCGAGGAAACCTTCCTCGATCCCGTGCTGGCCGACACGATTGTGACCATTACCGAGGTGCGCATGACCCCGGACCTGCGCCACGCCATCTGTTTTGTGCAGCCGCTCGGCGGTCTAAATGCCCCAGCTGTGGTCAAGTCGCTCAATGCCGTGTCCAAGTTTTTGCGCGGCCAATTGGGGCGCATGATCGATATGAAGTTCACCCCCGATCTTCGCTTTGTGCACGACCAAAGCTTTGCCGCCGCCGAACACATAGAGCGCCTGTTTGAGGACCCCAAGGTCCGCGCCGATCTGGCCGCAACCGATGAGGATGATGGGTCCGATCATGGCCCGGCGTAAAAAGGGCTTGGCGATTTCTGGCTGGATTGTGCTGGATAAGGACCTTGATATGGGCTCGACCACGGCGGTCAGCCGGGTGCGCCGCTTGTTCAATGCGAAAAAAGCTGGCCATGCCGGAACGCTTGATCCCCTGGCCACAGGTATCTTGCCCATTGCCTTGGGCGAGGCAACCAAGACGGTGGCCTATATGGTTGAGGCCGATAAGGCCTATCGCTTTACCATTGCCTGGGGTACGTCCACGGCCAGTTTTGACCGCGAAGGGGCTGTGACCGCCACATCCGATCATCGCCCGCAGCGGGCCGAGATCGAACAGGCCTTGCTGGGCTTTGAGGGCGAGATTGACCAGGTGCCGCCCAATTATTCAGCCATCAAGGTCGATGGCGAACGGGCCTATGATCTGGCCCGTGACGGTGTGGCGTTTGCCCTGGACGCGCGGCGGGTTACGATCCACCAAGCAAGGCTGGTGGCGGTGCCGGACCCAGATCATGCGGTGATCGAAATTCGCTGTGGCAAGGGCACCTATGTCCGCGCTCTAGCCCGCGATCTGGCGGCCGTGCTTGGCGCTTGCGGCCATGTCAGCGACCTTAGACGCACGCGTGTTGGGGTGTTTGGGGAAGACCAGGCAATAAGGCTGGAAACCCTGGAAGATTTAGGGCATAAGAGCGCCGCTTCGGAGGCATTGCTTCCCGTTGAGACCGCGCTGGACGACATCCCGGCGCTGGCCGTGACTGTGGAAGAGGCATTCCGGCTCAAGCAAGGGCGACCGATTGTTCTGCTCCCCAGACAGGTCGAAACGCTTCGCGCGGGTCTTGTGCCTCGGTCAATCGGGGGGCAGGACGCGTCAAGAACCGTTTTGGCAACACGGGACGGCATAGCCGTTAGCCTTTGTGAGATGCGCGCCGGACAGCTTAGCCCGACGCGGGTATTTCATCTGGAACAAGGAGACACCGATGTCGATTACGCCTGATCGTAAAGCCGAAGTCATTCATACCCATGCTCGCACGCAAGGCGACACGGGCTCGGCCGAGGTCCAGGTTGCAATCTTGTCTGAACGGATTGCCAACCTGACTGAACACTTCAAGACCCACAAGAAGGACAACCACTCCCGTCGCGGCCTGCTTAAGATGGTTTCGCAACGGCGTCGTCTTCTGGATCACCTTAAGGGCACAGATCACGGCCGCTATGCCGCCCTGATCGAGACCCTGGGCCTGCGCCGTTAAGGCTGGGCTAAACAAGACCAGCATCCTCCTCAACCCCGGGCAAAGGCCATTCAAGGGAAGGGGAGGATGATCATGGACGAATGCGCCGGGTTTGCGAATGGTCGCCCCGGTTCGTCCCACATCCCCCTTTAAAGGAATGGGCCTTGGGGGGAGACCGAAAGAAAAACATGTTCGACATTAAACGCAAAACCATCGACTGGGCAGGACGTCCCCTGACCCTCGAAACTGGCCGTATCGCGCGTCAAGCCGACGGTGCTGTCCTGGCCACCTATGGCGAAACCGTTGTGCTGGCCACTGTGGTCGCTGCTCGGTCGCCAAAGCCCGGGATCGATTTCTTCCCCCTGACCGTCAATTATCAGGAAAAGACCTTTGCTGCGGGCAAGATCCCCGGTGGCTTCTTCAAGCGTGAGGGCCGTCCTTCTGAGAAGGAAACCCTGGTTTCGCGCCTGATCGACCGCCCGATCCGCCCCCTGTTCGTCAAGGGCTTCAAGCACGAGACCCAGGTTGTGGTCACGGTTCTGGCGCATGATCTGGAAAATGATCCAGACATCTTGGCCATGGTCGCCGCCTCGGCTGCCCTGACGATTTCTGGCGTGCCGTTTATGGGCCCGATTGGCGCAGCGCGCGTCGCCTTTATCGATGGCGAATACATCCTCAACCCAACCCTGGACCAGATGGGCCCAGAAAACCGCATGGACCTGGTGGTTGCCGGGACCAATGACGCGGTGATGATGGTTGAGTCCGAAATCAAGGAACTGACCGAAGAGCAGGTTCTGGGCGGCGTCATGTTTGCCCAGCGCGGCTTCCAGCCTGTCATCGATGCGATCATCGAACTGGCCGAACATGCGGCCAAGGATGCCTGGGACTTTGAAGCCGAAGACCTGTCGCCGATCGAAAATAAGATCAAGGCGTTGGTTGGTGAGGATCTGAAGGCCGCTTACAAGCTGACCGGCAAGCAGGATCGTCATACTGCCCTGGATGCGGCCAAGAAGACGGCAGCGGGCGCCCTGATCAAGTCAGACGCCAATCCTGACGGCTGTGACAGCGCCAAGTTCGGCTATGCCTTCAAGGAGTGTGAGGCTTCGGTCCTGCGCCGCGACGTGCTGGAAACCAAGCTGCGCATTGATGGCCGCGCCCTGGATAAGGTGCGTCCGATCCTGGGCGAGGTCGGCATCTTGCCCCGCGCCCACGGCTCGGCCCTGTTCACCCGCGGCGAGACCCAGGCCCTTGTGGTTGCCACCCTCGGCACGGGCGACGATGAGCAATTCATCGATGCCTTGGAAGGCACCTATAAGGAAAGCTTCCTGCTGCACTATAACTTCCCGCCCTATTCGGTGGGTGAAACCGGTCGGATGGGCTCACCGGGCCGGCGTGAAATTGGTCATGGCAAGCTGGCTTGGCGCGCCCTGCGTCCCATGCTGCCAACCAAGGCGGACTTCCCCTATACGATCCGTCTGGTGTCGGAAATTACCGAGTCCAATGGCTCGTCCTCTATGGCCACGGTTTGCGGGTCATCCCTGGCGCTGATGGATGCGGGCGTGCCGCTGATCAAGCCCGTCTCGGGTATTGCCATGGGTCTGATCCTGGAGCCCGATGGCTATGTGGTCTTGTCCGACATCTTGGGTGATGAAGATCACCTGGGCGATATGGACTTCAAGGTCGCTGGCACCGAAGACGGCATTACCAGCTTGCAGATGGACATCAAGATTCCCGGTATTACCGAGGAAATCATGCAAAAGGCCCTACATCAGGCCAAGGGCGGACGTCTGCACATCCTGGGCGAAATGGCCAAGGCGATTTCGGGTGCGCGCGAAGAGATTGGCGAATACGCTCCCAAGATCGAGACCATCTCGATTGCTACCGACAAGATCCGTGAAGTGATTGGTTCGGGCGGCAAGGTGATCCGTGAGATCGTCGAAAAGACCGGTGCCAAGGTCGATATCAAGGATGATGGTACGGTCAAGGTCTCGGCTTCAGACGGTGCCAAGATCAAGGCGGCCATTGACTGGATCAAGTCGATCGCATCCGAGCCAGAAATGGGCGCCATCTATGACGGCAAGGTCGTCAAGGTTGTCGATTTTGGCGCCTTTGTGAACTTCTTTGGTGCCAAGGACGGCTTGGTCCATATCAGCCAATTGTCCCAGACCAAGGTCGCCAAGACCACGGACGTGGTTCAGGAAGGCCAGATCGTCAAGGTCAAGCTGATGGGCGTCGATGATCGCGGCAAGGTCAAGCTGTCCATGAAGGCGGTTGATCAAACCACCGGCGAAGATCTGACCCTGCGCGAGGCGGCGGCTCCCGAGGCCTAGGTCTAGCGTTTCACACTCAAGACCATTAGCAGGCGGGCCCTAGGGTCCGCCTGTTTTTTGTGAAATATCACTATCCAATAGCGCCCTTTATCAATTACGATCTGAGAGTGTTTGTGTCTCGAGGGTCGGTATGCCGGTAAAGACGGGCTATGCCCTGGTCGGTGAGTCCAGAGCCGAGGGCCTGAAAAGCCGTATGGCCTTGGCCCTGTTTATCGGCGCGACCGCCTGGGTTTATGCGCCCTCGATCTGGCCGGGCGTCTGGTTTATCGCCATGAGTCTTGGCCAGATTGCCGACCATTTCATCTTCTTGCCGTTTCGCCGTGATCCGACAAATTCAAGATCGATCGCCTATCGCGCCTTGACCTGTGTTTTTGTGTTTTTCAACACGGCGCTTTATTCGGGCATCAGCTTGTATATCTGGAGTTCTGGTGATGAGACGGGGCGGCTGTTTGCCATTATTCAGGCGTGCGGTGGCCTGTTGCATGTCACGCTTTACATGAACCAGCAGCGCGCCTTGCTGTTGGCGGCGCTTGGTGCCCACACCTGTTATTTGCTGGGCCTGCCCATGGCCATGGCCATCTCAGCGGGGCCCTTGTCCTTGTTTGTGTTTGTGGTCGGCTGCATGTTGTATATTTCACACATGGCCATTGAGGTTGCCAATTCCACCCGCGCCAACAAGGCCCTTAAGGCCGCGACCTTGGCGGCAGAAAAGGCCAATGCCGCAAAGACCGACTTTTTGGCGACCATTAGTCATGAAATCCGTACCCCCATGAATGCGGTCATGGCCGCTGTTCAACTGCTTAACCGGACCAATCCGACACCGGAGCAGGCCGCCCATATCCAAATGATGAGCCAGGCCAGCGATGTGCTCTTGGGTCTGCTCAATGATGTTTTGGACCTTTCGCGGATTGAGGCGGGCAAGATGACCCTGGACCCGACGGATATGGAGTTGCGGCCGGCTCTAGAGGCCCTGATCAGCCTATGGCAGCCTCAGGCGCAGGCTAAAAACTGCCAACTGACCTTGACGGTGGACCCGGACGTGCCGCCGATCTTGCACGTCGATTCGCTGCGGATACGGCAAATCCTGTTCAACCTTCTGTCCAATGCGGTAAAATTCACCGATCAAGGCCGTATCGAACTCAAGGTTGGTTGTAGCGAGTTATTGGCGCAGTCCGATAGCCGGTCAGTGTATTTCGAGGTGATCGATACCGGGTGCGGCATTTCTGAAGAAGCGCTTGGCCGCCTGTTTGGCAGCTTCGAGCAGGCCGAGGCGGGGATTACGCGCAAGCATGGCGGCAGTGGTCTGGGTCTGGCGATTAGTCGGCGGCTTGCAGAGCATATGGGCGGAAGCTTGACGGTGCAAAGCCAGTTAAGCGAAGGTTCGGTCTTTCGTCTAGAGCTACCCTTGACATCGGCGCAGGCCCCAGAGCGCACGCTTATAGAGCCCGAAGGCGCAAGACTTCGCACACAGGCCGCCGCTCTTGCCGGGCCGCTTAAGCCAGGCCCATTGCAGATACTGTTGGCCGAAGATCATGTGGTCAATCGCTATATTATCGAGCAATTGCTCAGTCCGCTGGGCTGCGAATTGACCATGGTCGGTGATGGGGTTGAGGCGGTTGCGGCGGCGGCTGAGCGGCGGTTTGACCTGATCATGCTGGATATGCAAATGCCGCATATGGACGGCTTGGCGGCGGCTCGGCTAATCCGGCACCAGCCTGGGCCAAATGCCCGGTCTCCGATCCTTGCGATTACGGCCAATGCGCTGGATCAGCACCGCCAAGACTGGGCGACCATTGGTGTCGAGACCTATATCACCAAACCCTTGAATGCCGAGCTATTGCTCGCGACCGTGATCAGCCTGGCCAACCCATCTCCGCTGCCAGACCACCCGGCAACACCCACGGGGCCTCTTGACCGTCCAGGCCCGGGCGAGAATGGTGTGGCAGGGCAATAGACGAGGCAATGGTCATGACGGCGAACAAGGTTGCATTGGTAATTGGGGCGGGTGACGCCCTGGGCAGTGCCATAGCCCGGCGCTTTGCCAGGCAAGGCTATTTGGCGGTTCTGGTACGCAGGAACAGCGAAAAGCTGGAGCCGCTCGTCGCCCAGATCAAGGCGCAGGGGGGTGAGGCGGTTGGGCTGGCCTGCGATGCGCGCAAGGAAGACCAGATGACCGCCCTGTTCGAAAAGGTCGAGCAAGACCTCGGGCCGATCGAGGTCTGTGTGTTCAATATCGGTGCCAATGTGCGCTTCTCGATCCTGGAGACCACGGCGCGGGTCTATTTCAAGGTTTGGGAAATGGCGGCTTTTTCCGGGTTTCTGGCTGGTCGCGAGGCCGCGCGCCACATGGTCAGCCGTGCGCGCGGGACAATCCTGTTTACCGGCGCCACGGCCAGCCTGCGCGGCAAGGAAGGCTTTAGCGCCTTTGCCGGGGCCAAGGCCGCCTTGCGCAGCCTAGCCCAGTCCATGGCTCGCGAACTGGGGCCCAAGGGTATTCATGTCGCTCACATCTTGATTGACGGACCCATGGATACCGAATGGATTGCCGCCAACTTCCCCGAAGCCCATGCCCGCAAGGCCACGGACGGCATTCTCAATCCTGACCATGTTGCAGAGAATTATTGGCAAATCCATTGCCAGCCGCGCGATGCCTGGACCCATGAGCTGGATCTTAGGCCCTGGTCGGAAAACTGGTAGCCAGCCGATCTGACGATTTATCGCCTTGGGTCTTGATTATTGGACGCTTCAGTCCATTTTACGCTTGCAGTGCGGGGATCAGGCGACTAGTTCCTAGGCCGTAAGCTTTGATCTGAGGAAATTGGGTAATGACACGGCAAAAATTGGTGCCATTGGTGGTTGCCGGTGCGGTGGCTCTAGCCCTCGTATTCGGTATTGGCAGTTGGTGGATCAATAAGCAGCGTTTTGAGATTACTGAAAACGCCTATGTTCAGGCCGATACCGTCACGGTCAGTCCACAGATTGATGGCTATGTTGCAGAGGTCTTGGTTGCTGACAATCAAAGGGTTGTCGCTGGCCAGGAACTGGTGCGGCTTGATCCGGCGCAATCCCAGGCCAAGCTGGCCCAGGCGACGGCCAATCTGGCCGCGCTAGAGGCCGGTGTGCGGGCCGTCGATGACAAGGCCGCTCTGGAACAGGCCTTGGTTGCGCAAAAGGCTGCGGGCCTATCCAGCGCCCAGGCCGATGCGCGCCGGGCCGAAATGGACCTGCACCGGTATCGCCTGCTTGCCAGCAATGGCTGGGTATCAGACCAGCGTCTGCAAACCGTTGGCGCGGGAGCGGCGCAGTCTAGCGCCGCCGTTGCCCAGGCTCAGGCCAGTTTGCAGGCCGAACGCCAGTCGGCGGCCTCGCTGGGCTCTGCCAAGGACCAGATGATTGCCCAGGCCCAGGCGGCCCGTGCCGCGGTCGAGCAGGCTAAGATAGAGGTGAACCGGACTGTGATCCGCGCGCCAGCGGCTGGCGTGGTTGGTGCGCGCTCGGTGCGACCTGGCCAATATGTTCGCCCCGGTGCGGCCTTGATGAGCGTGGTGCCCGTTGGCGACACCTATGTTTTGGCCAATTTCAAAGAAACCCAGGTTAGCCGAATTCGCATAGGCCAGAAGGTCGAGATCAAGGCCGATGCCTTTGGTAAGACCCCGATCCATGGCCGGGTGGACAGTTTTGCGCCCGCAACCGGCTCTGAATTTGCGCTCATCCCGGTCGAGAACGCGGTCGGAAACTTCACCAAGATTGTTCAGCGCGTGCCGGTCAAGATCGTGGTGGAAACCAGCGATCCCTTGCGCGGTGCCCTGCGCCCGGGTCTGTCGGTCGAGGTCAAGGTTGATGTGCGCGGCAAGACCGGTCCATCCTTTGCCGAGGCAACTATGGCGGCGGCTCAGCCTGCGAGTGTGCCTGCGAGCCCAGTTCGGTGAGCACAGCCACCCCAGCGGCATCCGTCATGCCCGCGCCCGCCGTTAACTGGACCAAGCTGATGCTTGGTTTTGGAGCCATGGTGGTTGGTCAGTTCATGGCCATTTTGGACATCCAGATCGTGGCCTCGTCCTTGCCGCAGATCCAGGCGGGCATCAGCGCCAGCGCCGATGAGGTTAGCTGGATCCAGACCGCCTATCTGGTCGCCGAAGTGGTGATGATCCCCTTAACCGCTTATCTGACAAGGCTTTGGGGCACTCAGAAGGTTTATATGGCCTCGTGCCTTGGCTTTGTGGTCATGAGCGTCCTGACGGGGCTGTCGTCCAATATCGAGACCATGATCGTGACCCGCGCCTTGCAGGGTTTTATCGGCGGCGCCATGATCCCCACCGTGTTTGCCGTTGCCTTTACCGCCTTTCCGCCGGAGCGGCGCATGTCGGCGAGTATTGTAATGGGTCTGATCGTTACCCTGGCCCCCACGGTCGGCCCGTCGCTGGGCGGGCACCTGACCGAGCTTTTGAGCTGGCGCTGGCTGTTCTTTATCAATGTGGTGCCCGGCCTGGTGGTCCTGTTTTTGGTTGGGCGGTACGGGGATTTTGATAAGGGCGATCCCAAGCTCTATAAGGGGTTTGACTGGTTCGGTCTGGCCGTCATGGCCGTTTTCCTAATGAGCCTGCAATATGTGCTCGAAGAGGGCACTCGTAATTCTTGGTTCCAGGATGGCTTGATCCTGGCCCTGAGTGTGGCGGCCTTGGTCGCGGGGCTGTTATTCATCTGGCGATCCTTGACCTATAGCCAGCCGATTGTTGAGCTTAGGGCCTTTAGCAATACTAATTTTCTGATCGGCGTCTGTATGACGTTTGTGTCCGGGGCCAGCCTGTTTGGCGGCACCTATTTGCTGCCGCTGTTTTTAGGTCGGGTGCGGGGCTATTCGGCGGCCGAGGTCGGCACGACCATGGTGGTGACAGGCCTTTCCATGTTTCTGACCGGCCCTTTGCTTGGCCGGTTTGTGCGGTTGGTCGATCCGCGTCTGCCCATTGTTTTTGGTTTTGTCGCGGCGGGCTATGGGTTTTGGCTCGGGCATGCTGTCACCCCGCAATGGGGATTTTGGGAACTGGCCAGCCTGCAAGCCTTCCGAGGGGTTGGGGTCATGGTGGCCATGATCGCCACACAGAATGTGACCATGTCGACCCTCAATCCCGATATGGTTAAGACCGCTTCGGGGATTGTTAATCTTGCGCGCAATGTTGGCGGGGCCATGGGCATGGCCATACTGTCAAACACGCTGGTGGTAGCGACCCGGGTGCATATGAACGAGATCTCCTCGCGCATGAGCGTTGCCAGCTTGCAGGCCCAGGACATGATGGCCGGCATGGCCCAGCATATGAGCGAATTGGGGCTCACCGATCCCGCCGCCGCTAGCCGCAAGGTGCTGAAATCGGTGATTATGCGCGATGCCAGCACACTGGCCTATGGAGATGCCTTTACGGTTCTGGCCGTGGTCTGTTTTCTGGCAGCCCTTGCGGCCATTTTCATCAAGCCTGCGCCGTCCCTGTATACAGCGCCGGTCGAGAGCCACTAATGCCCAGGGTTTGCGGACAGATTGATCAGGCCAAGAGCGAGGCAATACTCGATGCGGCTGCGGATGTGCTGGCCGAGCGGGGGCTGGGGGCGTCTATTTCGGCGATTGCCAGCCGGGCCGGCGTCTCCAAACAGACCATCTATAATCAGTTTGGCTCCAAGACCGAATTGATCCATGCCCTGGTAGCCAGGCGTGTGGCCAGCGTCACCGCGCCCTTGCGGGTGCCGGGGGCAGCGGAAAATCCCGAAGAAACCCTGACGGCCCTCGCCACAACCCTGATCGCGATTGTGACCAATGCCAAGGCCTATGCCTTGATGCGTCTTACCGTCCAGGGGGCCGGGGCCATGCCGGACTTGGCGCGGGCTGTGTTTGAGGCTGGCCCCAGTCGCACGCGGGCGCTTTTGGCGCAGTTTTTGAAAGCAGAGACCTTGGCCGGGCGTCTGGATGTCGCCGATCCGCTTGAGGCGGCTGAAATGTTTGCCGGCATGTGTGCAGGCCATCGTCAGATCAGGACCCTGCTTGGGCTGGACCTTGGTGAGGATGCCTCTGAGATTGACCGCCTGGCCCGAAACATAGCGCAAATGTTTATGCGGGCCTTTGCCCCTGCGGGGTCGGACAAAAAAGCCTAGTCATGCGATCAGCCGCGTGTGAGTTTACAATGATAATCTATCGAGGGAATGAAACATGACGGGATCATTGGACGGCAAGATTGCTGTGATTACGGGGGGATGTTCGGGCATTGGTCTGGGCACGGTGGAACTGTTCATCGCGCAAGGGGCCAAGCTTGTGGTCGCCGATATGCAAGATGATAAGGGCGCCATGCTTGAGGCCCGGTTTGGCGATGCCTTGCGCTATGTCCATTGTGACGTCACGCAGGAAGCCCATCTTGCCAAGGTCATGGCGACCGCAGCCGAGGCGTTTGGTGGCCTGGATATCCTGTTCAATAATGCCGGTGCGGGCGGGGCCTCGAATGGCGTTGAGGACATGACCGAGCAGGCTTGGGACAGCGTCATGAACCTCTTGGTTCGCGCGGTTGTTCTGGGCATGAAGCATGCTGTGCCCCTGATGCGCGCGCGCGGCGGCGGGGCCATCGTCAATACCGCCTCGATCGCAGGCCTGCAGGCTGGCTGGGGGCCATTGGCCTATTCGACCGCCAAGTGCGCCGTGATCCACCTGACCAAGTGTTCGGCAGCCGAATTATCGCCGCAAAACATTCGGGTCAATGCGATCTGCCCGGGTCTGATTGCGACCTCGATCTTTGGTACAGCCATGGGCCTGCCGCGCGAAGTATCCGACCAGATGGCGGCCCAGATCGCCTCGGTCGCCGCTGATTTCCAGCCTGTGCCCAAGGGCGGCATGCCCGAAGACATTGCCAAGGCGTGTCTGTTCCTGGCCTCGGATGCCTCGGCCTTTGTCACCGGCACCCATCTGGTGGTCGATGGCGGCATTACCATGGGCGGACGCCATGCCTGGGACAAGAACGCGCCGTCTCCGCTCCTGACCGCGCTGGGTATCTCGCCTGAGCAGGCCGAGCAGATGCGTCTGGCCATGGCCTCGCAATAGGCGGTGACAAGGCTGGACCCCGAAAGGCAATCTGAAACCGCACGCCAGATCGGCCTTGGCCGATTATGGCTGGCGGGCCTTGCGCCCAATACGCGCGGGGCGATCTGGATGCTGGGCTCGGCCCTGGCCTTTACGCTTATGACGGCGCTGGTGAAGTTTTTGGGCGCGGGCTATTCGGCCTCCGTCCAGACCTTTTATCGCCAGGCTGCGGCCTTGCTGGTGCTGTTGCCCCTGATGGCGAGGGATTGGCGCGGATCGTTTCATTCGACCAGGCCCTGGATCTTGCTGTTTCGGTCCTCAGCCGGGACCCTGGCCATGACGCTGGGGTTTTATGCCTTCCAAAAACTGCCCTTGGCCGATGCCAATGCCTTGTCCTTTACCCGCACGCTTTGGCTTGTGCCGCTGGCCGCATTTGTGCTGGGCGAAAAGCTGGGGCCCTTGCGGATTGGGGCCAGTCTGGTTGGCTTCCTAGGCGTCTTGGTCATGCTGCGCCCGACCGGATCGAGCGCCGCCTTTGGTCTGCCCCAGGCCGCCGCTCTCGGTTCAGCGTTTTTGTTTGCCTTGACCATTGCCGGGATGAAGGTCCTGACCCGCGATCACAAGCCCTTTACGCTCTTGGTCTGGTCGTCGGCCCTGGGCCTGGTGTTTTCAGTTCCGATGGCCCTTCTGTCTTGGCGTTGGCCAAGCCTGAGTGATCTGGGCCTCCTCATCGCCATGGGCGTCCTGGGCGTTGTCGCTCAGGGGTGTTATATCAAGGGCATGCAGATTGGCGATGCGGCGGCCATGGCCCCGATTGACTATATGCGGCTGGTGTTTGCGGTTCTGGTCGGGTTT
>JBIIZD010000120.1:0-6204 GCA_044346445.1 Caulobacteraceae bacterium | reverse complement strand
GCAAAGCGCTTTTTTAGCCTGGGCCGTCTGGCCGAGGGCTGGGCCAGCTATGAGGCCCGCCATGACCTCACCTATGAAGACGCCACTGTGTTTGATCTGCCTTGGCCAAGGTGGCAGGCAGGGCAAGCGGTTGAGGGTAAGCATGTGCTCTTGATCGGCGAACAGGGTCTTGGCGACGAGATCATGTTCTCCCAGGCTGTGCCGGACCTGATCACAGATCTTGGTTCGGAAGGTCGCCTGACCCTGGCCATGGACCCCAGACTGGTGGCGACGGCGCAGCGGTCCTTCCCCAGCGCCGAGATTATTGCCCATACGACGGCACGCAGAGGCGGGCTGGGCTTGCGCGGCCTTGCCAGCGCCCCCTCCATGACCCCAGATGTCTGGAGCCCCATGGCCAGCCTCTTGGCCCCGTTTCGCCCGACCTCGGCCAGTTTTACCGACCACGGCCCGTTTTTACGCGCCGACCCGGTCAAGATCGCCGCCTGGCAAGACTGGCTAAACACCCTTGGGCCCGGCCCCAAGGTCGGACTGGTCTGGAAGAGCCTGATCATGGACCTGCAAAGACAGCGCCATTTCCCTAGGCTGGACGAATGGGCACCGGTGCTGTCCGTGCCGGGCCTTCAGTTCATCGCCCTGCAATATGGCGATGTTGAAAATGATCTTGGCCAGTTCGAAGCGATTGGCAAGACGCGGCTGGTTTGCCCGCCGAACCTCAATCTGAAAGACGATCTGGACGATCTGGCCGCCCTCACCTGCGCGCTGGATCTAATGCTCGGCCCGCCCAATGCCACAACCCATCTGGCAGCCGCGTGTGGCGCAGATGTCGGGTTCATAGTCTCGCCCAATACCTGGACCCTGTTCGGCACCGACCATTATCCTGCCTATCCGCAGGCCCGCGCCTTTGCGCCGGAGCGATTTACCGACCGTGCGCCGATGATGCAGGCGGTGGCAGACCGTGTCCGAAAGCTCACCAATCCCTCGTAACCCCTCCCCTTTTACACCGCAGATCCCTATATAGAAGCCTAGTCTTGCTAGGAGCCGAACTTGACCCGCCTTGCCTTATTCCTCGCTGCCAGCCTGTCCCTGCCTGCCTCACTGGCGAATGCGCAAGACATGGCAGGGCACGATATGGCCGCGATGGATGGCATGGATATGAGCGCCATGACTGCCGGCGCGCTTGGACCCTACACCCAGACCCGCGAAGCCTCGGGCACGGCCTGGCAGCCGGACACCTCGACCCATGCCGGCATCCATCTCATGCGCGGCGACTGGATGATCATGGCTCATGGCCTATTGAACGGTGCCTATACAAGCCAATCGGGTCCTAGAGGCGATGACAAGACCTTTGTCTCAGGCATGGCCATGGCCATGGCGAAAAGAAGCCTTGCCAATAGCGATACGGTGCAATTGCGCGCCATGCTCAGCCCCGATCCGGTCATGGGCAGGTCTGGCTATCCCCTGCTGCTGGCCAGCGGCGAGACCGCCGACGGCAAGACCCTATTAGTCGATCGCCAGCACCCGCATGACCTGTTTATGGAATTGTCGGCCAGTTATAGCCACCCCTTCACCCCGCTCGACAGTGTCTATGTCTATGCTGGCCTGCCGGGGGAGCCTGCGTTTGGGCCGCCGTCCTTTATGCACCGGCTATCGGCCATGGACAGCCCCGAAGCCCCGATCAGCCATCACTGGCTGGACTCCACCCACATCACGTTTGGCGTCCTCACCGCAGGCTATGTGCACGATAACTGGAAGCTGGAGGTCTCGCGCTATCGTGGCCGCGAGCCAGACCAAAGGCGCTATAATATCGAGACCGGAGCGCTGGACTCCACCTCTGCGCGCCTGTCCTGGAACCCAAGCGCCAACTGGTCGCTGCAAACCTCCTATGCCGATCAGCACAGCCCCGAAGCGCTGGAGCCTGAAGTCAGCCCGGTCAAGCTATCTGCCAGCGCCATCTATACAGCCCCCCTTGGTCCTGCGGGCGGCTGGTGGTCGCTCACCGCCGCCTTTGGCCGCAAGAGTGCGCATGGCCAAGCCCTAGACGCCTATGTGCTCGAAGCCGCCGCCAAGCCAAACCCCGCATGGACGGTGTTTGCCAAGGCCGAACAGGCCAATAATGCCGAGCTTATGGCCACCGATGACCATCACGGCGGCGCGTACAAGGTCGCCAAACTGTCGGTCGGGGCCATCCATGACTGGCGCGTGTCCGAGCATGTCAAGCTTGGCCTTGGCGGCCTTTACACCCAGTCCTCCGTGCCCAGCGCGCTTAAGTCCGACTATGGCCAGCGACCAAACGGAACGACAATCTGGCTGCGGCTAAAGGTCGAATAGGCCAATCGTCTACCAGGCGGCTTAAAACGGTGCCTGAAGGCTAATCGCATCAATCAAGGTTTCATCAACCGGGATTTGCCCGTCGAGCATAAGCATGGCCATGCCGTGCACCTTGGCCCAGGTCAAGGCAACAACAATACGCGCGGTTTGGGGTGAGGTCCCGGGTGGCACTAGGCTCGCAACATTGTCGCTCAAGAGCCGCATGGCGGCGGATACATGGATGGAATCCAACTCGCGCGCCTCATTCGGTGGTCGCGTGGCCATCAAGAGCCGAAACAGGGTTGGATTAGCGATGGCATAGCGGACATAGGCCTTGCCCGTTTCGGCAAAGCCGACCAATCCCCCACCTGCCGCCGCCATGGCCGTGGCCTGGGCTGCATAAAGGCCGTCAGCGCCGTGCGCGCATAAGGCATAAAGCAGGCTCTGCTTATTAGGAAAGTGCCGATAGACCGCTGTCGGGCTAACCCCCACCTTGCGGGCAATTTCGCGCAGGCTAAGCCCATCGGCCAATTGTGTTTCTAACAAGTCCAGACCTGCCCGGATCAGGGCTGCGCGCAGGTCGCCATGGTGAAAGGCCTTGTTCTCATTTTCTAAGTTGACAGTGTCAGCATTCCTTATCATGTTATCACTGTAAACATTTTTTGCCCTCAATTCAAGCGAAGGTTCACAATGGTAAGTCCGATTGAAACCGCCATCCGCACCACGGTTGCCAAGGGCATAGGTGCCATCGCCGAATTTAATCGCAACCGCGCAGGCCGTCTCGATGCCACCAATGCCTATCTTGAGGGTATTCATACCCCAATGAGCCAGGAAATAACGCTTGAAGACCTGCACATCACCGGCAGCCTTCCAAGCGCTTTGGATGGTCGTTATCTGCGCATCGGCCCCAACCCGGTCAATTCGCCAAATCCGGCGACCTATCACTGGTTCACCGGCGATGGCATGGTCCATGGCGTTCGGCTGAAAGACGGCAAGGCGCTGTGGTATCGCAATCGCTGGATCCGGTCACTGGCGGTTAGCAAGGCCCTGGGTGAACCGGAAGTACCCGGACCCCGCCGCCCGCCCGGCGACACGGTCAACACCAATGTTATCGGCCATGCTGGCAAGACCTGGGCCCTGGTCGAGGCCGGTTCCGTTCCCGTGCGCCTGGATGACGAGCTTAACTCGATTGCGCATGATCCTTTTGGCGGCAGCTTGACCGGCGCCTTTTCGGCGCACCCGCATCTGGACCCCGATACAGGCGACACCCATGCCATCTGCTATAATGCAACAGACTGGAATGCGATCCGGCATGTGGTGCTCGATCCAGCCGGACAGGTTAAGCGCGAATTATCGATCCCGGTTCGTCATGGTCCGTCCATCCATGACTGTATGATCACCAAGCAGTATGTGATTGTGCTCGATCTGCCCGTGACGTTTTCGATGAAAAAACTCTTGTCCGGAAAACCCTTTCCCTACCTCTGGAACCCTGACCACCAGGCCCGTATTGGCCTCTTGCCAAAGACAGGCAGTGCAGACTCCATCATCTGGTGCCCTATCGCGCCGTGTTATGTCTTTCACCCCTGCAATGGTTATGAGCGCGAGGATGGCAAGGTCATTTTGGATGTCTGTGTGCATGACACCATGTTTGCCCAGTCCACAGGCGGTCCAGATTCCGGTCAGGTAACATTTGAGCGCTGGACCATTGATCCGGCCACCCAAACCGTTGAACGCAAGGTCATAGACAGTGATGGCCAGGAATTCCCTCGCCCCAATGAGACTCTCATCGGCAAGCCCTACCGCTATGCCTATACCATGGCCTTGCCGCGCGGATTTGATGCCGCTGCGCCTAGCCAGACAAGGCTTTATAAGCACGATCTCGAAGCCGGTAGCCGCATGGTGCACGATTTTGGACAAGGGCACCTGCCCGGTGAATTCGTGTTTGTGCCAAGGCCCGATGCCAAGGCCGAGGATGATGGCTGGCTGATGGGCTATGTGGTCAATCTAGATGCCGACACGACGGACCTCGTCATCCTCAATGCCGATGATTTCGAGGGCCCGCCCCAAGCCATTGTGCACATCCCCCACCGCATCCCGCCCGGCTTCCACGGAAACTGGGCACCGACCGAAGCCTAGGCGTAAGGGCCCCGCCCCCGCTCACCTTCCGCCTTGGGCATCATCGATCTTGATAAAGGTGCCGGTGACAAAGTCAGAGGCGGGTGAGACGAGATAGATCAGCGTGCTGTCCATCTGGGCTGGATCGCCTATACGGGCGCGCGGGAAGCCCTTGGTGATATCGCCCATGCGCGACAGCATGCCGTCCATCATCTCTGAGGCAAAGGCACCGGGCGCTATGGCATTGACGTTGATATTGAACGGTGCCCATTCGACGGCCAGGGCCTCGGTCATGCGGATGACCCCAGCCTTGGTCACCGAATAGAGGGCCGCCCCGCCGCCGCGATACTGAAACGCGGCAATAGAGGCGATATTGATCATGCGGCCCGGCTTTTTGGCAGCAATAAGACGCCGTGCCACTTCACAGGACAGCACAAACGGGCCGCGCAGATTAACACCCATCACCTGATCGATCAGTTCCAGCGACATCTTGTGCGCGCGCTGGGCATCGGGAATACCGGCATTATTGACCAGTATATCGACCAGGCCAAAGCGATCCTCGACCTTGCCGACCATGGCGATCAGGGCCTCAGCATCGGCCACATCGACGGCGAAGGCTGCGGCCTCGCCGCCCTCGGCCTTGATCTCGGCGGCCAGGGCTTCGAGCCGGTCCAGCCTGCGCCCGATCAAGGCCACCTTGGCTCCGCAATGGGCCAAGACCTTGGCAAAGCGCCAGCCCAGCCCCGACGACGCCCCGGTCACCAGGGCCACGCGCCCACTTAGATCATTTGAAAGGTTTGGCAGGGTATAGGTCATGGTAAAGGTCCGTCGCAAAAGCTTGTCACAAGGTCTGGCCGCAGGATCGGCTAGGCTTATACTGACGGCAACAGGATTCGTAACAAATGCCGCTTTTTAAGCCTTGGACCGCCCGCCCTGCCCGTTTTCGTGGACCCATTTCAGAACTGGCGCGCTGGATTAGCGGTGCCTATCTGCGCCTCAGTGGCTGGCAGTTGCAGGGCGACTGGCCAAACCTGAACAAGGCCGTGCTTGTGGCCGCGCCCCATACCTCGCACTGGGACGGGATTATGATGCTGGCGGCAGCGGCCAGTTACCGAGTCAGACTGCGCTGGATGGGTAAGAAGAGCCTGACTGAGGGCCCGTTTGGCGGCATAATCAAGGCTCTGGGCTGCGTGCCCATTGATCGTTCGGCCAGTCACGACCTCGTCAAGGCCATGGGCCAGGCCTTTGCCGCCAGCGCGCACATGATCCTGGCCATTCCGCCAGAAGGCACGCGCAGTCTGACGCGCCAATGGAAGACCGGCTTTTACCACATCGCCATGCAGGCCCAAGTGCCCATCATTGTCACGGTCCTAGACTTTGGCACCAAGACCATCCGCATCGCCGCCGTCATCCATCCCAGCGGCAACTATGACTCCGATCTGGCCCTAATCCTTGGCTATTACGACGGGGCAATGGGCAAGAACGTGGCGCAGTTTGCAAAGGCGGCGTGAAGGCAGCGCCCGTGAAATTGCGCATGCAAGGCATGATTTCATGGCACGCGAGGATCAGCGTCCCAATTGCGCCCCTGAAGAACCGCCCATTTCCCCCGCCATCAGGACCTGCCTAATGTCTGCAATCACACTGTCCCAATCATAGAGCGCGGGTTGCCGGAACAGTCTTGCCGTCGGGTACCAAGGGCTGTCGGATCGATCGAGCATCCAGCGATAGTCAGGAACATAAGGCAGCAATACGAATAGGGACTTACCCATCGCGCCCGCTAGA